>NZ_JBRBWD010000006.1:0-71208 GCF_052825245.1 Sagittula sp. | reverse complement strand
CAGATGTTTGCCTCGCTTCCCTTTCCGAACCCCTCGTTGGCGTCCCGTCCGTTCCGTCTGGCGTCCCGTCTGGCGCCTCAGCGCCGCCGGTGAAGGGGTATCTACGGTTACTCGCTCAAACCCGCAAGCAGTTTTTTCGGGTTTCGTCGTCTTTTTTTCATATATCTCTATTTTTCGAGCAATTTCAGTATGTTGCTGAATGAATTTTTTGACGCTTCCGGCTTGATTGGGTGCTTTGAGCCAGGCGAACACCTGTGACTCACCCCGCTCCGGCCGCTATCCACAGGCTTATCCACCAATGGCCCCTACGTAACCCTGCGCCAGGGGCGATTCACCGGCCGAAGAAGCGCGAGTCACCCCCCATTCCTGTGAATCGCCGGAAATGAAAAAGGCGACCCTCAGGCCGCCCTTTCCCGTTTCGCTGTCTGACGGCGCCTCTGCGGCCACCGAAGCGCCAGCAGTCCGATGACCGCCGCCATGTAGAAGAGCGGCTCCAACTGGAAACCTTTCGCAAGCAAGACGAAGTGCAGGGCGCCCAGAAGGGCCACCGCATATGTCACCTTGTGAAGCTGCCGCCATCGGGGCCCGAGTTTGCGGATCGACCAGTTGTTCGACGTCGCCACCAGGGGCAGCATGAGAACAAAGGCTGCCATGCCTATTGTGATGTAGGGCCGTTTCACGATGTCGGCCCAGATCTGCGAGAGGATCTGCACGTCCAGGACAAGCCAGACCAGCAGGTGCAGGGCGACATAGTAGAAGGCCATCAGCCCGAGCGCCCGGCGGAACTTCAGAAGGTTGACCGACGCGTGCCGGCGCAACGGGGTTACCGTCAGTCCGGCGATCAGCAACCACAGCGCCCACTGCCCCAATTCATGCTCCAGCGCCTTGATGGGTTCGACACCCAGCCCGCCCGTGGCGCCGAGGTACACGAACCACGGGGCCGGAAGGGCAAGCGCGACGTAGACGACCCACGTGGGAACACGCCGCGCGAACGTGTTGAACGCATCACGCGCGCGGGTCAGGGCCGACTCGGTGTCTTTTTCCTGGGGGCGATGGCTCAAGGTCCAGTCTCCGGTGATCTTTGAAAGTGCGCAGCGCGCGGCGTCCATAAGGAAGACCGGCGGTCAGAAGTTGGCCTTGAGGTCCATGCCTTCATAGAGAGAGGCCACTTCGTCGTATCCGTTGAACATCAGCGTCGGTTCGCGGCTGGAGAACAGGCCGCCCCCGATCTTGCGTTCGGTCGCCTGGCTCCAGCGGGGATGGTCGACCTCGGGGTTCACGTTGGAATAGAAGCCGTACTCGCGCGCGTTGGCCTTGTTCCATGAGGTCGGCGGCTCTGTCTCGGTCAGGGTGATCCGGACAATCGACTTGATCGACTTGAAACCGTACTTCCACGGAACGATCAGCCGGATCGGAGCGCCGTTCTGATTGGGCATCGGCTTTCCATAAAGACCGGTCGCCATGAGGGTCAGCGGATGCTGCGCCTCGTCCAGCCGCAACCCTTCGACATAGGGCCAGTCGAGGACGGGATAGCGAAGGCCCGGCATCTCCTCCGGGCGATAGGCCGTCTCGAAGGCGACGTACTTCGCTTCGGGCTTCACGCCGACCATGTCGAGCAGATCGGCCAGCTCGAACCCGTTCCACGGCACGACCATCGACCAGGCCTCCACGCAGCGGAAACGGTAGATGCGCTCCTCTACGTCCATCTGGCCCATGATGTCGGCCATGGAGTAGTCGCCCGGCTTCTCGACAAGCCCGCCGATCGTGATCGACCAGGGTTCGGTCGTCAGGGTATGCGCGTTCTTCACCGGGTCCGTCTTGCCGGTCCCGAACTCATAGTAGTTGTTGTACGAGGTGATGTCTTCGAAGGTGTTCGGCTCCAGCGCATCCTGGGCGCGCGCGCCCACCGGCAGGGCGGCGCCAAGCCCGGCGGCGCCGAGCGCGCCGAACAACTGGCGGCGATTCATGAACAGGTGTTCGGGCGTCGCGTCTGCCCGGGTCAGGTCGTTTGTCCAGCGGCGGCTCATGCGCAAGTCTCCTCGTTTGCTGAGGAGGAAGATAAGCCGCCTGCAGAGAATCGAAACAAACGATGTCTCACGTTGACGCTACGCCCGTGAAACATTCCCGGCCGATGCCCAAAAGGCGCGCTTGCCTGCGATACGCCCGCGTCCCGTCACTCCGCCGCATCCTTGACGTCCATCCGGCGCAGCGCGTCCTCGAACTGCTTGAACCCGCGCGCCCTCGCCATCCCTTCGAGCCCGAGGTGCACCGACGGATGGATCTCGTTCATCTGGACGGAGGAGCCATCGTCCTTCACCACGCGCACGTGGCGGCGGCGCATCTGGCGAGGCTCGGCCACGCCGACAGAGTGGGCAATCGTCTCCACCTCGCTGATGACCGCCTTGGCGTAGGCCGCGACCCTCTTGTCCTTCTCTTCGACCACCAGCCCCTTCTGAAGAGAGGGTATGTGCGTGGTGATGCCGGTCGGACAGGTGTTCTTGTTGCACTTGAGCGCCTGGATACAGCCCAGAGAGAACATGAACCCACGCGCGGAGACGGCGAAGTCCGCCCCCATGCAGATCGCCCAGGCCACATCCGCCGGGGACACCAGCTTGCCCGCGGCGATGATCCGGACCCGGTCGTGCAGCCCGGCGAGGTCGCGCAGGTCCACCATGCGGATCAGCGCGTCGCGCAGCGGCAGGCCCACGAGATCGATCAGCGGCATGGGTGCGGCACCTGTCCCGCCCTCGCCGCCGTCCACCGCGATGAAGTCCGGCGCGCTTTCCTCTCCGCGTTCCTTGATCTTGCGGAAGAACTCGAACCACGGTTCCGCAGAGCCGATGCAGGTCTTGAAGCCGACCGGCTTGCCCGTGACCTCCCGGATGTGTGCGATCAGGTCGAGAAGCCCGTCGAAATCGTCAACCTCCCGATGCCGGTTCGGGGAAATCGCGTCGATTCCCATGGGCACGCCACGGATCGCGGCCACTTCCTCGTCGATCTTGGCCGCCGGGAGGATACCCCCCTTGCCGGGCTTGGCGCCCTGGCTCAGCTTGATCTCGAACATCTTGATGCAGGGCTTCGCGGCGATCTCGCGCAGCTTTTCGTCGCTCAGGTTCCCGGCGTGATCGCGCACCCCGAATTTCGCCGTCCCGATCTGGTAGACGACATCGCAGCCGCCCTCTTCATGGTAGGGGGCCAGACCGCCCTCCCCCGTGTTCATCCAGATGCCCGCCATCTTCGCACCGCGCGACAGCGCGCGCACTGCCGGTTTGGACAGGGCGCCGTAGCTCATACCGGAGATGTTGAAGATCGACTGCGCCATGTAGGGTTCGCGGCAGTAGGGCCCGATCTCCATCGGTTCGGTGGAGGCGTACTGGTCGTCCAACGGCGGGAAGACCGCGTTCATGAAGATCGGCGTGCCGGGGATGTTCAGGTTGCGCGTCGACCCGAAGGCCACGGTGTTCGACTTCTTCTCTGCTGCGCGATAGACCCAGTTCCGCTGCGCGCGGTTGAAGGGCATCTCCTCCCGGTCCATGGCAAAGAAGTACTGGCGGAAGAACTCGCCCAATTCGGTGAAGATCCCCCGGAAGCGCCCGATCACCGGATAGTTCCTGCGGATCGCGTCGCCTGTCTGCCGGCGGTCGAGGAAATACATGACGATCACCGCCGCGACGCAAACCCCGATCACGAAGACGAAAAACAGCGCCAGATATTGCAGCGCCAGCATTGCATATTCCATATTCGCCTCCCCGAATGTGTTGATTTGTCTCAACGCACATATGTCTTATGCTGACTATTCTGACACCATTGCGACACGTTTGGCACCCCCGTCAGCGTGATCAGCATAAGGGAGGAATCATGAAACACTTCATAAGAGCGCTCGCTGTCTCCGCCTGCGCCACCGTGGCCGCGGCCCCGGCGCTGGCGCAGGACGTGGTCACCTATGATACGGACCAGAGTTTCGACGACGTGATCTTTGGACTGGAGAACGCAATCCTCGACGCCGGGCTGGTTGTCGACCACATCTCCCACACCGGCGACATGCTGGAGCGCACGCGGGCGGACGTGGGTTCGGACGTGGTGCTGTTCGAACATGCGGACGTCTACAGCTTCTGCTCGGCCCAGATCAGCCGGGAGGTGATGGAAGACGACCCGATGAATATCCGCTTCTGCCCGTACGACATCTTCGTCATCGTCCGGCCGGAGACCCCGGACACCACGACAATCGGCTTCACGCAGTATCCCGAAGGCGCGATGCAGAAGGTGCAGGAGATGCTCGACAGCATTGCGCGGACCGCAATCGGCTTGGACTGATCGTCACGCGCGCTCACGTTGCGTAACGACAAGTTCATTGGACCTTCGAACGGCGCGCGGCTTAGCGGCGCGCCGCATTCCGTCAAGGTCCGGGGACGGCGGAATTCTCATGATCCGGCACGGTGAACGCGCCGTAGTTCTCCACGATGCATGACCAAGGCATCGAGATCAAACAGGAGGACCCGAAATGATCCGCAAGACCTTTATCGCTGCCGCCGCCGCCCTCGCTTTTGCCGTTCCCGCACACGCAGGCTCGCACTCCATGTCGAAGGACATCGTGGACACCGCGACCGAAGCGGGCAGCTTCGAAACGCTGCTGGCCGCCGCGACCGCCGCAGGGCTGGTCGACACGCTGAAGGGCGAAGGCCCGTTCACCGTCTTCGCCCCGACGGATGAGGCCTTTGCCGCCCTGCCCGCCGGCACCGTCGAGGACCTGCTGAAGCCCGAGAACAAGGAACAGCTCGTCGACATCCTCACCTACCACGTCGTGCCCGGCAAAGTGATGTCGACCGACCTGTCCGATGACATGGCCGCGACCACCGTCGAAGGTGGCGATATCATGATCGATCTCGACAACGGCGTCATGGTGAACGACGCGACCGTGACCCAGGCCGATATCGAGGCTTCCAACGGCGTGATCCACGTGATCGACAAGGTGATCATGCCCAGCATGTGATCTGTCTTCAGATCCCAGACAAACGGCCCGCCAATGCGCGGGCCGTTTCCTTTTGCGCAACCAGCGCCGCCAATGCGCCCCAATCGGCGGTCCGGCCGACCTGTTCGCGCTCAAAATGACCCCTTTGTTAACCTTAACGCTCCGCTAATCCGCCCCAAGGCGCCTCTAGCAAAAGGTCCGACCGCCCAGCCCGAGTGTCCGGCCGGGACGGCAGGTGATCTTTACGAGCAAGGAACGACAAATGGCGACCGTCTACGAAACCTCAGACTCCAACATCAACGCCTACGCGAGCGGCAGCTACACGATCGGTTTCGACGACGTGTTTGCAGGCACCTACGGCGGCGGCGATGCTCAGGACGGTATCAACCTGCCGACGCTTGAGGCCGGCACGACCTACACGATCACCATGACGGTGGACGACATCTCTGGCCATCACGCGATGGGCATCATCAACCGCAGCAACTTCCATTCGCTGGGTGTGAACATCGCCGATGGCGAGGTGATCGGCGAATATCCCATCACCAACACCTTCGTGACCGTTTCGAACCCGACGGTCGTGGGCAACACGATCACGATGGACGTCACGCCGATGTTCACGCAGAGCTATTCGCTTTTCATGCAGGGTGAGGCGTCGCACACGGACAACTACACGCTCTCCATCGCACCGACACCGATCCCGCCGGTCTACACTCCGGGCGAGGATTCGGTCACCGGCACCTCCGGCGACGACATCGCGGGCCTGCTGGACGGCGATGACACATATGCCGGTGGTGAGGGCAACGACACCGTCAGCGGCGACAACGGCCACGACGTGATCCTCGGCGAAGGTGGGGCCGACTGGCTGAATGGCAACGCGGGCGACGACAGCATCGACGGCGGTGCGGGCGACGACATGCTGATCGGCTCCGGCGGCGTGGACAGCATCTTCGGCGGCGCGGGCAAGGACACGCTCGACGGCGGCAACGACGACGACGAGCTGCACGGTGGCGACGACAACGACCTGCTGCTCGGCGCGAAGGGCAACGACATGATGTACGGCGACGCGGGCGACGACACCTTCAAGGGCGGCATGGGCAATGACACCATGGACGGCGGCGCCGGTGCGGATGTGTTCCTGGTCGAGGCGGACGCGGGCGACGACCGTATCGTCAACTTCGAGGACAACGTGGACAGGATCGACGTCTCCGGCATCGGGATCTACGACCACACCCAGCTGAACAAGACAGACGACGGCACCGACACCACCATCGACTTCGGCAACGGCACCAAGATGGTGATCGAGGGCATCCTGGCAGCTGACATCGACAACGCCGATCTGATCCTCGACGTGAACCCCTTCGTCGCGACCGTCGCCAACGACACGCTGCATGGCTCAGACGGCAACGACCTGATGAGCGGCGGTGACGGCGACGACCGTCTGTTCGGCGAGAACGGCAACGACGTGCTGAACGGCGATGCCGGTCGCGACGACCTGCGCGGCGGCATGGGCAACGACTCGCTCTACGGCGGAGACGACAACGACAAGCTGCAGGGGCAGGCGGGCGACGACTTCCTCAGCGGCGGTGCCCAGAACGACAACCTGCAGGGCGGCGCGGGCAACGACTGGCTCGAAGGCGGCACCCACAACGACCGCCTCGACGGTGGCGACGACAACGACATTCTGCTGGGCCAGGACGGCAACGACAACCTGATGGGTGGCAACGGAGACGACACGCTCGACGGCGGCAACGGCCGCGACCTGCTCGCAGGCGGCGCAGGCGCGGACGTCTTCGTCTTTGCGACCGGCACCAACCGCGACACGATCACCGACTTCGAGGATGGCATCGACCAGATCGACCTGACCGGCCTTGCCCCCGCAGGCATCACCGAGTTCGCCCACCTCGCGATCAGCGACAACGGCGTCGACGCGGTGGTCATGCTGGACAACGGCAACTACGTCACGCTGCTGAACACGCTGGCGGCCGACCTCGACGCCACCGACTTCATCTTCTGAGGTCGTACCGACGCGCAAACGAAAGGCCCGCCGTACACCGGCGGGCCTTTTCATTGCATGCGCCTTAGGGAAAGACCCGCGAAGGCCTCAGCCGTTGCGCCTGTAGATCCCCTCGGGCAGGTTCACCGCCGCGATCAGGTCGTTCATCTGGGTGATGCTGAGCGTCACCTTCATCTCCCTGTCGGTCCGGGGATCGTACTGCGTGACGGTCACGCATTCCTCGAAGCTGGAGATGATGACGTCCTCCTGCAAAGGCGTTCCGCCCTCGTCCACGAGGGTCACAACGGTGGCGTCAAAGTCGTGCTCGATGCTGAACATGGAAGAACCGTAGCGCGCCGCACTGGCAGAGAAAACCGGAATCGGCGGTTTGGGCGGAAGTCCGTCACGGTTGCGTGGACGGGGTGGCGCCAGCGGCATGGGGCGACTATTCTCGGTTGCAACACTCAAACGTCCCGGATGACAGATGTTCAGATTCGCACTCCTGGCCGCGCTGGCCCTTTCTGCCTGCGCCACGGTTCAACTGCCTTCGCCGGTTCCGTCGCCCGTGGGCGCCACCTCGGCCCAGTTGCGCGCCAACCAGGCCGCCCGCCAGTTCGTCGAGGTGGTGGAAGCGGTCGAGCCCGTTGCGGAACAGATGTGCCGCGCCCGGACCTCTGGCTTGAACTGCGATTTCCAGATCGTCGTGGACGACCGCGCCGACCAGCCCCCCAACGCCTTCCAGACCGTCGACCGCTTCGGGCGGCCAATCGTGGCGTTCAATCTCGGCCTCATCAACTCCGTCGAGAATGCCGATGAGCTGGCCTTCGTGATGGGCCACGAGGCCGCGCACCACATCCGCGATCACCTGACCAAGACCCGCGAAAGCGCGACGGTCGGCGCCGTGGTCTTTGCAGGCATCGCCGCCATCAGCGGCGCCGAGGCCGAGGCGGTCAGGAACGCCGAGCAGCTTGGCGCCGCGGTCGGCGCGCGCACCTACTCGAAGGAATTCGAACTGGAGGCGGACCAGCTGGGCACCATCATCTCGGCGCAGGCGGGTTACGACCCGGTGCGGGGCGCGGCCTTCTTCGCGCGCATCCCCGATCCGGGCAACCGCTTCCTCGGGTCGCACCCGCCCAACGCGGCACGGCTGGAAGTCGTGAAGCGGACGGCGGCCAGCATCGGCCGCTGAGGCCATTTCCCTCGTTGACCTGAGTCAAGGCGCGACGCGTCCCGCCAGCTAAACTCCCGCTCAACCGTTCAGGACAGCGAGAGGAGATACCAGCGATGCAAAGCAAGGACACGTTGAAGCGCCACGCCGCGCTAGTGGATCACATGGCCGGCACGCAGGGGCTGGATCTGGAAGAGCTGATGCTGCGCGGCAAGCTGACCATTTCCGAGCTGGACGACGCCGTGCTCCGCTGCACGGCCTGCACCTCGCCCGGGTCCTGCGAACATTGGCTGGCCGCCATGACCACAGAGCCGGAGGCCGACGCCCCGCCGCCCGCGTATTGCCGGAACAAGACGATGTTCGCGGACCTTCAGGGAGGATGAGCCATGGCTGACGGAACCGCTTTTCCGCCCGTCCTGGGCGACGAGGTCGAACACTACTGGCTGGTTCAGCGCATGGCGAAAGCCACGGGCGTGGACCTCGTTCAGGCGATGGACTCCGGCCTCCTGACACAGGAGGAGTGGGCCTCCATCGTCACCCGGTGTCGCGGCTGCCAGTGGACCGAAGGATGCGGCGACTGGCTCGACCAGCCGATCGACGACACCCGACCGTTCCCGCAGCCCTGCGTCAACCGCAAGCGGCTCGCCCGGATCGGAGACCGCCTCGCGGAGCTCTGAGCATGTCACAGCACCTCGGCGACCCGGCCCGGCACTTCTTCATGACGCGTGGTGTGGCGCGGGTCATGGGCGTGAACCTTGGCGACGCCCTCAATTCCGGCCAACTCGAACCGCAGCGTTACGCGGACATGGTCACACGCTGCCGCGGATGCGCATTGGTCGAAGCCTGCGAGGAATGGCTTGCGGCGCAAACCCTGATCAGCACGGCGCCCCCGCCCGGATGCTGCAATAGCAACGATCTGTGCCGGTTGCGCGAAATGCACTAACGCGCTTCCACCCCCCTGAACACCTCGGGCAGACAACCGAATCGCAAACGAAAAAGGGCGGCACCCGGTGCCGCCCTTTCCCAATTCGAAACCTTGTCTGCGCCTTACTGCATGCGCAGGTTCTTGGCCGATTCCTTGATCGCGTCGTACTGGCCGGACGGACGGAACCGCCAGAGATAGTCGGGAAGCACCGCTTCCACCGCTGTCGGCGTGATGCCGAGATCGGCAAAGGTCTTCGTCTCGCCAGAGACCACGTTGTCGTGGTGCAGCGTCTTCACCTGGTCCCGCGTGATCTGCGCCGGAACGAGGCCAAGCGTCAGCTTCTCGACCAGGCCCATGACAGAGGCCAGCGGCCCCGCGATGAAGAAGGGGAGGTTCACGATCAGCCTGCGCCGGTGAATGACCTTCAGCATGTCCTGCATCATCTCGCGGAACGTCATGACATCCGGCCCGCCCAGTTCGTAGATGCCCGGCTCTGCCTGACCCAGCACGCCCATCACCGCGGCGCGGGCGACGTCGTCCACATAGACCGTCTGGAACTTCGTGTCGGCACCGACCAGCGGCAGCGCCGGACCGAAACGGGTCATCGTCGCGAAACGGTTGAAGAAATCGTCCTCCGGCCCGAAGATCACGGAGGGCCGCAGGATCACGGCGTCGGGCATGTGCTCGAGCACACCGGCCTCGCCCTCCCCCTTCGACGAGGCGTAGGCGCTGTCGGCGTCTCTATCCGCACCGATGGCCGAGATATGCACCATGCGGGTGATGCCGCGCTCCTTGGCGATGCGCGCGATACGCGTCGCACCCTCCGCCTGGACGGCGTCGAAATTGTTCTTGCCGGACATGTCGAAGGTGCCGACGCAGTTCACCACCGCGTCCGCCCCTGCGGTTGCCGCGCGCACGCTGTCGTCGTCGCGGATATTGCAGAACACCGGTTCGACCTGGCCGACAACACCGTACGGCTTGACGAACAACGCCTCGTTCGGGCGACGGACGGCGACGCGCACGCGCCAGCCCTCTTTCGCCATGCGGCGGGCGATGTAGCGGCCGACGAAACCGGAGCCGCCGAAGATGGTGACGAGTTTGGACATGGCCTGTCTCCCTTGCGCCGATATTCCCCGGTTTAAGGGTCCGGGACGGCAGGGGCAAGGCGCCCGATTGCCGCGTGAAAATTCTTTTCAGAGCCTTGTTGACACCGGGCCGCGACAGCCGTAAACCCCGCCCTCACCAAGCCCGTGCCCAGATGGCGGAATTGGTAGACGCGCTGGTTTCAGGTACCAGTGACTTAACGGTCGTGGAGGTTCGAGTCCTCTTCTGGGCACCATAAAATCCCCCCAAGCTTCTGAATTGAATGAACTTGGGGGGATTTTTGGTTTCTGGGGTGTTGCCTTCCATATGACACGCCCCCTCCGCCGCAGATCACCAAGCCATCAGGCAAAGCACCGGTTCGCCGCGAAAGCGACGCTCATTGCACGCGATCGGGAATCAGGGGGCGGCGGGCCCCTCCTGCGCGCATCGCCCAACTTCCCGTTCAGGGGCGACGCCGCGATTCCTGCGAACGGCTGCAAGCAAGCATCTTCCGCTACTCAGCCAACAGAGAAACCTGCTTCGGCGTGGTCTCTTGCGGTCACACAACCGTGCCTGACCTTCCGACGACAGAGGACACGACGCGCCCTGACGCCCCACAAAGCCAAAGCATCGGAGGCCGCGGGTTGGAGCGGGGTGGCCGCGCGAAAGGCCGAGCCGGACGACCTTTCGGCTTTCAAGGCGCCGCGCGATGACAAACGCGCAAGAGGCGCAACGCCCGTGACTTACCGGAACATCGGCGGGCGGGCGTCCATCCATGCGCCGTCGGCCCGGCCGCTTTCGGCAACGGCCATGACTGCCGCCATGGAGCGCAGTCCGTCCTCAGCACGGGGATACAGATTCGCGGCCGGGTCGATCTCGCAGTTCTCTTTCTGTGCGCGGATCGCTTCGGCCAGGTCCTTGTAGATATTGGCAAAGGCGAGAGGCATCCCCTCTGCGTGGCCGATGGTGACACGACTGGTGCGGTCCGCCTCGGGCGAAAGACCGGCCTCGCCACGTTCGATGACCTGAAGGCGCCCGCCAAGAGGCATCCAGTAGAGCTGGTTCGGCTGCTCCTGCGACCAGCGCAACCCGCCCCTCTCGCCGAAAACCTGCAGCGTCAGCCCATGCTGCCGCCCGATGGCAACGGAAGACGTCCAGAGCCGGCCAACCGCCCCGCCGTCGAAGCGCAGATTGACCATGGCGTCGTCCTCCAGCACCCGCGACGCGATGCAGGACACCGTATCCGCCGAGAGCCGTTCCGCTTCCTGGCCGATCACGAAACTGGCCATGTGCAGCGCGTGAATACCGCAATCGGCGAATTGCGCCGAGACACCCGCCTGCGCCGGATCGTAGCGCCAGCGCACACGCGGATTGTCGGCGTCCGCCGCGTCCGCGTGGTGGCCGTGCGCGAATTCGGCCTTGACCAGACGGATGGCGCCAAGGTCGCCGCGTGCCACCATCGCCCGCATGTGCCGCACCAGCGAATAGCCCGTGTAGCCGTAGTTCACGGCGCAGATGCGGCCCGAGGCGCGGGCAATCCGCACGATCTCTTCGCCTTCCTCGACCGTCATGGTCATCGGCTTCTCGCACAGCACGTTGAAGCCGTTTTCCAGAAAGGCTTTGGTGATCTCGAAATGCGTGGCGTTCGGCGTGGCGACGGTCACGAGGTCGATGCGGTCGTCGCGATTGCGCTCACCGGCCAGCATCTCCTGCCAGTCGCCGTAGGCGCGATCCGCCGCAAGGCCGAGGCGTTGGCCATATGTGCGCCCGGCGTCGGGCCGGTGGTCCAATGCGCCGGCGCTGAAGGTGAACAGCCCGTCCAGCCCGGCGCCCAGCCGGTGTGCCGGACCGATCTGGCTGCCTTCGCCACCGCCGACCAGCCCCCATGCGAGTTTGCTCATGCCTTGCCTCCCTTTACCCTAGGTCGCCGAGCCAGCCCCGGACCGCCGTTCAGACGGCTGGATCGGCAGGCGGGTCGGCATCATTTCCAGACGGACCGGCGCCGTGCATGTCGTGCCGTTTCAGGAAACAGCACGTTCCGGTATTCAAGCCTTGCCGAGCCGGTTCCTCCGTTGGCCCGGCATATACGGAACGGCGCGTCCGATAAGTCGAATGTTGATCACGACGAGCACGGCAGAGACCGGTCGGTCAAGACATATCCACCCTCCTCTACGCCGTATCGGAACGGCCTGTCCCTGAGATTTTCACCACCTGCCCGTCAGACGAGGTCCCGTTCGACCTGAGCGCAGGCAAGGCCTGCTCTGGTCATGACCTCATGGCCCCTGATCGGACACCGCGACCGCCTCCCTGCTACCCGGCACGCCGTCAAACAGTCGACGGTCCCGCGGAGGATGGACCTAGAACCACCGGATCTGCGTGCCCGTCAGAAGCGGCACCTTCACCGGGCCGGTGCCAAGCGATTCCTGCTGGCCCAGCGGGTCGATCTCGGCCAGACCGCCAAAATGCAGGCCGGTTTCCGACTCGATTGAGCGGATGGACACCTGCGCGGCCTCGTTCGTGTGGCTGGACTGGAACGCGCCGAAGACGAACTCGTCCTGTCGTGACAGGTTTGCCGTCTGGTCCATGCGGTAGCCGGTGGCCGAGAGGTGGCCGGTGCGTTCGTGCACGAAGGCGATGATCTTCCAGAAGGCCACCGGCACCTGCACACCGTAGAACACCGGGTCGTCGTCCTTGAGCACCGGGCCGGTGTAGACACAGATGCGCATGTCGTCGTCGATGGCGTTCTGCAGGGCGTGATCCTCCAGCTCCAGCCAGATCGGCGCGTTGAACGACTGCATCTGCGGCGTGGCGTTGGTGACGTGCATTGAATCCTCGTTGCCGAGGCGCGCCTCAGCCGCAGAGCCCCAGCCGGGATCGTTACGGCGGGTCATGTGCCCGCGCGAGAACTTCGGCGGGTTGCCGTAGCACTCCTTCATGATCTGGAACCGCTTGTCGATGCGGCCGTCGTATTTCCAGCCGACACGCCGGGCGGCCTTGGGCTCCGTCCCGTCGATATTGACCGCCGACCACAGGCACATCCGCCGCGGTTCGTTCATCGAGACGGAAAAGTGCTGATATTTCAGGACCGTCTCTTCCTGCCCGTCGAAGTCGAACCGCAGCAGGTCCGTCTCGTCGATCAATTGCGGCAGGGGGCAGAGCAGCCCGCCGTCACCGATGAAATCGGGACGGAAGCCGGGTCTGTTTCGGTAGCTCTCGGCCGGGGCCTCGGTCACATCCAGCAGATCATCGTCGGACTGGACGAAAGGCGCCATGGGCCGGGTTTGCACATCTATGGCCGGGACGGGATCGCCAAGCGTGACAGTGATCGTCAGGGGAATCGTCGTGGTGACGGAGGTGCGGTACGCTTCGGGACGCGGGGCCTGCGGCGCGAGCTGTGGCCGGGCGGGCCGTCTGCCGGTGGTGACCTGGCGCAGCGCCTCCGCCACCACATCGCACCGCACCGCGTAGTTGGTTCGCATGAATGCGCCGGAATAATGCAGCCCCAGCGCCTGCCCGCTGTCGAGGTCGATCACGGCAGACCCGGAGTTGCCGCCAAGCGTCGTGCAGTCGTGGTAGAGGCGGCTGTCCTCCAGGAACGTGACAGCACCCGGCGCAAGCCGCTTGTGGTTATAGCGGGCGCCGAAGATGTCCTCCATCAGGGTGAAGTCCGGGATGCGGCTGTCAAAGGCGGGATAGCCGATGACGGCGGCATTGTGTGTCTGCACCGCCGTCTCGGCCAAGGGAATCGGTTCGGCGAGGCGATGGTCGCCAGCGGCACGCTCAACCCGGAAGAAGGCGATGTCGGGCCCCGGAGCGGGCGTGATGTGCAGCACCTGCGTCAGGCGGAAGACGCGGGTGTCGGGATTGTCGAACTCCGATAGGAAGTCGACCTCTGCCCGGATCGGGCGCCCGCCGGACTGGGTGAAGGTAAAGCCGTCGCCACCTGCCTGCGCGAACTCCTGTGCGACGTGGCGGTTGGTGACGACGATATCCTCGGCCACGAGCCAGCCGGTGCCGACCCATGACAAGGGGGCGTTGTGCAGGTTGATCCGACCGACGGCGCGGATGGCTGGATCCAGCGCACCCGCCGCGGCGGCAAGGCGCGCCTTCCACACGTCGCTTTCGGTGTCAGAGGCGAATTCGAGCACCGCCGCGTTGTCGCGCACGTCCAGCACCGGACGGTTGCGGCGCAGGATGATGCTTTCCTTCAGGAATATCCCATCGAGATCGTGCGCGCTGCGCGTGCCGGTCAGATCGGCGGTAATGTCCAGTGCCTCTTCGGCAAGCGCCGGGTCGGTTTCGGCGATCTTGCGGTTGAAAACGGCCAGTCGTTGCAGGCTGTCGCGCGCCACACGCTTGGGAAGCTGGGCCATGGGACCTCCGGGAAATGAGCTTGTGCAAAATGAAAAGGGTCGCTCTCCCATAAGGCGAGACCTGCCCTTTCAAAGCAAGCAGAGTTTCCCGATACCTTCATGACACCCAGGCCAGGGCCGCGCGTCTTTCCTTCCGCCCATGCGGGGCGCTCCGTCTGCCACCCCAGCCGGAGCGACAGGCCGCGCGCCTACCGCTGCGAATAGAAGGCCGGCCGTTCGATCAGGGCGATGTCCTGACGGGTGCCCGCCTCCAGTGCCTTCACGCCGGTCTCTGCGATCAGCGAGGCCGCGTAGCCGTCCCAGGCGGAGGCCGCCAGTTCCGGGTATTCGCCGCCCCTGACCCACTTCAGGAAGGCCTTGTTCTGCTGCCGGTAGGCCTCCGCATAGCGGTCGCGCCAATCGGGATCATGGGCCTGCGTCTTGACCGCGTCCTTGTCCATCCGGGTGTAGGTGACATGGTTCGTGGCGATGGAGCCACTCTCGCCCACCAGCTCCGCCTTCACATCATAACCATAGGCCGCATTGTTGTTCACTTCGACGGTGACGATCTGGTCGTCGCCGGTCTGGATGACCATGACCACCGGGGCCACCTTGTCGTCGGACCGCCGGGGCTGGCTTGCGGTGATGGTCACGGCCTCCGACCCGAGCATGTAGCGCAGGATGTCGAATTCATGCGGCGCGGAGTTGGTGATCGCCATGGCCCCGGTGAAATCGGCAGAGGGCGTCGATCCGTTGCGGTGCCAGTTGTGCATCATCAGCGGAGTTCCGATGGCGCCTCCGGTCAGCGCGGCGCGCATCTGGATGTAGGCGGGATCGTAGCGTCGCATGAAACCGACCATGATGTGCCGTTCCCCAGCGGCCTCTTCTGCCTTCATGACCTCGAGACATTCGGCCGAGGATTGCGACAGGGGTTTTTCGCACATCGCCTTCTTGCCGGCCCGGATACAGGCAAGGCTGAGCGGCGCGTGGGTGAAGTCCGGCGACGCAATGATGACCGCATCGACATCGTCGCACGCGACGACGGCTTCGGGGTCGGTTGCGATGTGTTGCGCACCAAGCGCCTCTCCAACCTTGCGGGCGCGGGCCTCGTCCTTGTCGCAAAGAACCTGAAGGGTCGCGCCGGGAAGGTCTTCGGCCACGATGCGGGCATGGTCGGCGCCCATGATACCGGCTCCGATGACGGCGATGCGGATGGTCATGTCAGTCTCTCTGCAAGGGAAAGCATGTGACAGTCGTGTCGCGAAGCACGGCGGGACGGAAGCCCGAGGCGCGCTTTTGATCTCAAAATCTGTCAGGCTTGGTGCGCCTTCGATGATGTGCGGCCCTCGCGCATGTCGATCCGCAGCCGACAAAAGGGGCCGTCCGACACACCGGCAAAGATGACCAAGTGATGGTCTCCTGCCGATCAGCCCCTATCTCAGGCCTTCAGGAAGGCGTTCCGGTCGACAAGGAAACGATCCGACAGCGGCAGGCTGGCGGCGCCCAGGGCACGCGCGTCGTGGCCGATAGTGCCGGGCCTGATCTCCGGCACGTCGATCCCGGCCACGCTTATCTCGTCGAGCCTTTCACGTGTCCGCCTGACGATTTCGGACCTGACCGCTTCGGGCAGCCAGCCGTCGATCATCACCGCCTCGAAGTCGATGAGACAGGTGGCGGACAGGATGGCATAGGCCAGCCCGTCGACGGCCCGCTGCATCCAAGGCTCCAGAACCGCATCGTCCAGTTGCCAGGCCTGTGGCGTCGACCAGATCATCTCCGACTGGCCGCCGGCCGCGATCACCATCTGTTCCAGCGTGATGAGCGACGCGACATCGACAAGCTGGTGCACCTTCGCCCCCTCCATCCCGATCGGGATTGAACCGAGCGCCGCGGCATTCCCGGTGCGCCCGGTGTACAGCGTGTTGTCCAGCACCATGCCGCCGCCGACGAAAAACCCGATAAAGAAGTACAGGAAGTCACGCGGCCGGTTCTTGTCGCCAAAGACCAGTTCTGCCCCGCAGGCGGCGGATGCATCGTTGCGCAGGTAGACCGGGAAGTCCCAGCGGTTGGCGATGTCGACGGCAATGTCGCGGTCCCGCCAGTCGGCCATGTCCTCCGGTGCGACGCCGAGTGGCTGCGCCCAGTCGTGTAGGCGGAAGGGAATCGCGATCCCCAGACCGGCGACCCGGGCGCGCTGCGCTGCAGAGAGCTTGCCCAGCAGTTTCTCTATCGATTCGTTCGCGAAGGCGATGACATTGTCGGGGCTCGGATAGCGGTGGGTGACGCTGACCCGACCTTCGACATGTCCGCGGAAGTCGGTCAGGATCAGGTCAAGGCTCCGCCGCCCGACCTTCAACCCAAGAAAATAGGCCCCGTCCCGCGCGAGGTTCATCGGGACCGACGGCTGGCCGACCTTGCCGCGCACGGGTTCGCCCTTTTTCAGGAGACCGTCCGATTCGAGCCCACGCATGATGACCGAAACGGTCTGGGCGGACAGTCCGGTCAGGCGCGCGATCTCTGCCTTGGCGAGCGGGCCGACCTGACGGATCAGCGTCAGAACCAGCCGTTCGTTGTGCGCCCGCACGCCGGATTGGTTGGAGCCGCGCGCACCATCCAGAACGACCGGGGTCGCATCCCCTCCCTGAACACTTTCCCTCATGATGCCATCGACCTTTTGTGCTATCCTCCCGTCAGGGCGCCTTCGCTGCACTGTAGCAGCTAATGCCGCGTCGCAGCAGGATTTTTTTCCTTAATCGACGCCCTGACCCACCTTTGAAATCTCGCGCGGCAGCGCGCGCCTGTCAATAATAAATACATCTGATTTATTTATTGTTGACAGCTTGGCGTCGAATCTGTTCTTGTCGGGACAGAGAGCCGGAACACCGGATTCTGGGCCACATCGTGTCGCGCACCGGCCCCGCGACGATCTGGGAGGATACACATGAAAAAGCTTCTGACGGGCACCGCCCTGGCACTGGCAGCATTCGCCACCGGCGCCGCTGCGGAAAGCCACGGCATGTCGGCCAGCGCATGCCTGATCACCAAGACGGACACCAACCCGTTCTTCGTGAAGATGAAGGAAGGCGCGACCGCCAAGGCCGAAGAGCTCGGGATCGAACTGAAGACCTTCGCAGGCAAGGTGGACGGCGATCACGAAACCCAGGTGCAGGCGATCGAGACCTGCATCGCGGACGGTGCCAAGGGCATTCTGCTGACCGCATCCGACACCTCTTCCATCGTCCCCGCCGTGCAGCAGGCACGTGACGCTGGCATCCTGGTGATCGCGCTCGACACCCCGCTGAACCCGATCGACTCGGCTGACGCGACCTTCGCCACCGACAACTTCCTCGCCGGTGAACTGATCGGCAAGTGGGCCGCCGCCAAGCTGGGCGACGAGGCCGCAAACGCCAAGATCGCGATGCTCGACCTCGCCGTGTCCCAGCCGACCGTGGGCGTCCTGCGCGACCAGGGCTTCCTGCAGGGCTTCGGCATCGAACTCGGCGACCCGAACAAGTGGGGCGACGAGGAAGACGAGCGCATCGTCGGCAACGACGTGACCGCGGGCAACGAGGAAGGCGGCCGCAAGGCGATGGAGAACCTCCTCGCCAAGGATCCGATGATCAACGTCGTCTACACCATCAACGAGCCCGCCGCCGCAGGTGCCTACGAGGCGCTGAAGTCGATCGGCCGCGAGAACGACGTGCTGATCGTCTCCGTCGACGGCGGCTGCCCCGGCGTGCAGAACGTTGCGGACGGCGTGATCGGCGCCACCTCCCAGCAGTACCCGCTCCTGATGGCCTCCAAGGGCATCGAGGCGATTGCCGCATGGGCCAAGGACGGCGTGAAACCGCAGCCGACCGAGGGCAAGGACTTCTTCGACACCGGCGTCTCGCTGGTCACGGACGAGCCCGTCGAAGGGGTCGAGTCGATTTCCGTTGCCGAGGGCACCGAGCGCTGCTGGGGCTGATCCCGCGGCCAAGGCGCTGCGGCGCCTGACAAAATCCGAAGGGGCGACCTCCGCCCCTTCACCATGGACGCGCGGGCTGCCACGGGTTTAGGCTGAAGGCAGGCGCGCACCAAAGACGCAGCCACATCTCAGGGAGGAGCCCCCATGTCCGAGACTGCCTCAAAAGGGCAGGACTACGAGTCGTCGTTGTCGCGCGCCACCAGTTCTGTCGCGGAATTCGAACGACGCAAAGGTCTTGTGCCCAAAATCCAGGGGGCGCTGCATTCGACGCCCGCCCTGGTTCCGCTCATCGTTCTCGTACTGTCGATCGTCGTGTTCGGCCTGCTTCTGGGGTCGAAGTTCTTCTCGCCCTTCGCGCTGACGCTGATCCTCCAGCAGGTGCAGATCGTCGGCATCGTGGCAGCGGCCCAGTCGCTGGTCATCCTGACGGCGGGCATCGACCTGTCGGTCGGCGCTATCATGGTGCTGTCGTCCGTCGTGATGGGCCAGTTCACCTTCCGCTATGGCATCCCGGCGCCGGTCTCCATCCTCTGCGGGCTTGCCTGCGGGACCCTGATGGGCTTCATCAACGGCTGGCTGGTGGCGAAGGTCAAGCTGCCGCCATTCATCGTTACGCTCGGCATGTGGCAGATCGTTCTGGCGACCAACTTCCTCTACTCCGCGAACGAGACGATCCGCGCGCAGGACATCGAAGCCCAGGCCCCGATGCTCCAGTTCTTCGGCACGGTCATCGCCCTTGGCGGCGCCCGCCTGACCTACGGCGCGATCTTCATGCTGCTGCTGTTCCTGTTCCTCGCCTACATGCTGAACCAGACCGCTTGGGGCCGACACGTCTACGCAGTCGGTGACGACAAGGAAGCGGCGGAGCTCTCGGGCATCGAGGCCAACAAGGTCCTGATCTCCGTCTACATGGCATCCGGGCTGATCTGCGCCTTTGCCGGCTGGGCCCTGATCGGGCGGATCGGGTCCGTTTCTCCGACGTCCGGCCAGCTTGCCAACATCGAATCCATCACCGCCGTGGTGATCGGGGGCATCTCGCTCTTCGGCGGGCGCGGCGCGGTCATGGGCTCGCTCTTCGGGGCGCTCATCGTGGGCGTGTTCACCCTCGGGCTGCGGCTGCTCGGCGCGGACGCACAATGGACGTACCTCCTCATCGGCGTGCTGATCATCGGCGCCGTCGCGTTGGACCAGTGGATCAGAAAGGCATCGGCATGACCATTCAGCCCGTCGTTCAAGGCCGGAACATCGTGAAGCGCTACGGCCACGTGACCGCCATCGACCATGCGGACTTCGATCTCTTCCCCGGCGAGGTGCTGGCGGTGATCGGGGACAACGGCGCAGGCAAGTCTTCCATCGTGAAGGCGATCTGCGGCGCGGTCCAGCCCGACGAGGGCGAGATCAAGATCGAGGGCAAGCCGGTCCATTTCCACTCTCCGCTCGACGCGCGGGAAATGGGGATCGAGATCGTCTACCAGCAGCTTGCCCTGTCTCCGGCGCTCTCCATCGCGGACAACATGTTCGCCGGGCGGGAGCTCCGGAAGCCGGGCATCATGGGCTCGGTCTTCCGCCAGCTCGACAAGAAGAGGATGGAGGACTTCGCCCGCAAAAAGCTGACCGACCTCGGCCTGATGACCGTGCAGTCGATCAACCAGGCGGTCGAGACGCTCTCGGGCGGCCAGCGTCAGGGGGTCGCCGTGGCCCGTGCCGCCGCCTTCGCCCGGAAGTTCATCATCATGGACGAACCGACGGCGGCGCTTGGGGTGAAGGAAAGCCGCCGCGTGCTTGAGCTGATCCAGGACGTGCGCGCCAAGGGCATTCCGATCATCCTGATCTCCCACAACATGCCGCACGTCTTCGAGGTGGCCGACCGAGTGCACATCCACCGCCTGGGCAAGCGTCACGCGGTGGTCGATCCGAAGAAGATCTCCATGTCGGACGCGGTTGCCATCATGACCGGCGCGCTGGAACCGCCGCCGGTCGAAGAACAGCAGCTTGCACCCAAGGCTGCCTGACAAACAGGCGCCCGCGCGATCGCGGGCGCCGCACACACGCTCCGACGGTCAGGAGGCTTGCCATTAACTCGGGCATTCGTCAGATGTTAGCGGTATCGGAACTATCGGCTGACTTGCCGGTCGTCCAAGCTAGTGTTGAATGAAACAATGAAACACCGCCGAGGACCTCTCCCATGAAAGACGAAATCCTGCGCCATCTGCGTTACGGCCTTGGCAAGGACGCGGAGCATTCCTCCGTCTACGACTGGCGGATGGCGCTGTCCCGTGCCCTGCGCGACCGGATGGTGGACAACTGGATTCCCTCCACGCAGGAGGCCTACAGCTCGGGCGCGAAGCGGGTCTATTACCTGTCGATGGAGTTCCTGATCGGGCGACTGGTGGAGGACATGGCCTCCAACCTCGGGCTGGTCGACGAGGCGAAGGCCGCGCTGAAGGAGCTTGGTCAGGATTACGAAACCATCGTGAAGGACGAACCCGACGCGGCGCTCGGCAACGGCGGACTCGGGCGGCTCGCGGCCTGTTTCATGGACAGCCTCGCGACGCTCGGCATTCCGGCGATGGGCTACGGCATCCGCTACGAGCACGGGCTTTTCGAGCAGGACTTCGTCGAGGGTCAGCAGGTCGAACGGCCGGAGACATGGCTCCAGCAGGACCACATCTGGGAGTTCGAGCGCCCCGAGGTGCAGTATCCGATCAGCTTCGGCGGCCACGTGGAGCATCACGACGGCCAGGCGCACTGGCACCCTTCGGAGACGGTGATCGCCACCGCCTACGACACGCCGGTTATCGGCTGGGAAGGGCGCTGGGGGAATACGCTGCGGCTTTGGGCGGCGATGCCCACGAAGGTCTTCGACCTCGCCAGCTTCAACCGCGGCGATTACCTCGCCGCCGGCCGGTCGGAGGCGCTGGCGCGCACGATCTGCCGCGTCCTCTATCCCGACGACACGACGGAGACGGGCAAGGAGTTGCGCCTGAAGCAGGAGTACTTCTTCACCTCCGCCTCCATCCAGGACCTGCTGCGGCGCTTCCTGTCGACCCATTCCGACATCCGCACCCTGCCCGATGCCGCCGCAATCCAGCTCAATGACACGCACCCGGCGATTGCCGGCCCGGAACTGGTGCGCCTTCTGGTCGACAAGCACGACCTCGGCATGGACGAGGCCATCGCGCTGGCCCGCCGCTGCCTTGGCTACACCAACCACACGCTCCTTCCGGAGGCGCTGGAGCGCTGGCCGGAATGGCTGTTCGGGCGCGTGCTGCCCCGCCATCTGGAAATCATCCGCGAGATCGACGCCGACCACCTGCGCCGCCACGAGGGCGCGCCGAAGATCCTCGACCATGGCAACGTGAACATGGGCGAACTGGCCTTCATCATGGCGCACAAGGTCAACGGCGTCTCCGCGCTGCACACCGATCTGGTGAAGAAGACCGTCTTCCACGACCTGCACAGGATCCACCCGCAGCGCATCGTGAACCAGACCAACGGCATCACGCAGCGCCGCTGGCTGAAGACCTGCAACCCGGCGCTGTCCGGGCTGATCACCCGCGAACTGGGAGACGGCTGGGTCACCGATCTGGACCTCCTGTCAAAGCTCAAGTCGCGCACCGGCGACGTGGCCTTCAAGGAGGAATTCGTCGCGGCGAAGCGCGCCAACAAGGTGCGGCTGGCCAACTGGGTGACAGAGACGATGGGCATCTCCATCGACCCGGACGCCATGTTCGACGTGCAGATCAAGCGCATCCACGAATACAAGCGCCAGCTGATGAACATCCTCGAAACGGTCGCGCTCTGGAACGAGATGCGGGCGCACCCGGATGCCGGCTGGACACCGCGGGTCAAGATCTTCGGCGGCAAGGCCGCGCCCGGCTATCACGTCGCCAAGGAGATCATCCACCTGATCAACGACGTGGCCGCGGTCATCAACTCGGACGAGATCACGAAGGACCTGCTGAAGGTCGTCTATCCGCCGAACTACAACGTCACCATGGCAGAGGTGCTGATCCCCGCCGCCGACCTGTCGGAACAAATCTCCACCGCGGGCAAGGAAGCGTCTGGCACCGGCAACATGAAGTTCGCCCTGAACGGCGCGCTGACCATCGGCACGCTCGACGGCGCGAACGTGGAAATCCGCGAACATGTCGGGCCGGAGAACTTCTTCCTGTTCGGCCTGACCGCCGAGGAGGTGATGGAGCGCCGCATGCAGCCCGGGTACGCCCGCGCCGCCATCGACGCCTCGCCGCGCCTGCAGCGCGTGTTGGGCCAGATCGTCGAGGGCCGCTTTTGCCCGCAGGACCAGGGTCGCTATCACGGGCTTGTGGGGATGCTCTATGACAGCGACTATTTCCTCGTGACATGCGATTTCGACAGTTACTACGATACCCAGCGCCGCGCCGACGAGGCGTACAAGAACGCCCGCAACTGGGCTGCCATGGCGTTGGTAAACACGGCGTCGATGGGCTTTTTCAGCTCCGATCGGACGATCAAGGGGTATGCGCGCGACATCTGGCATGTCGGATCGCGCCTCGGCGCCGGGGAGGAGGCCGCCGAATGAACTTGATAGAACCTGCGGACGCGGACCGGCTGCTGTCCGGACAGCACGCCGACCCGTTTTCCGTTCTCGGGATGCACGACGTGGACGGCAGCATCGTCGTCCGCGTGCTGCGTCCGGGCGTCGCCGCGGTGGAGGTGCTGGACCGCAAGACCGGCCGCGCCGCCGCGACGCTGGAAAGGGTGCGCGACGATCTGTTCGCCGGGGCGATCCCCCGCCGCAAGAACCGCTTCGCCTACACGCTCCGCATGTCGGAGGCGGGCGAGACCTGGGTCGAGGAAGACCCTTACGCCTTCGGGCCGGTCATGGGCGAACTGGACGAATACCTCCTTGGTGAAGGCACCCACGGGCAGCTCTGGCGGGCGCTCGGCGCGCATGTGACCGAACATGATGGCGTGAAGGGCACACATTTCGCCGTCTGGGCGCCCAACGCCCGGCGCGTCTCGGTCGTCGGGAACTTCAACAACTGGGACGGACGGCGGCACGTGATGCGCCGGCGCGGCCAGACCGGCGTGCACGAGATCTTCCTTCCCGGAGAGGGTGACGGCACGGTCTACAAGTACGAGATCCTGAACCTCGACGGTGCGTTGATGCCGCTGAAGGCCGATCCGGTCGGTTTCGGGTCGGAACTGCCGCCCAAGACAGCCTCGGTCGTGCGCGACCTGTCCGGCTACGAATGGAACGACGCGGGCTGGATCGAAGGCCGCGGGGCAATGCAGCGCTACGACAAGCCGATCAGCGTCTACGAGGTGCATCTCGAAAGCTGGCGGCGCGTGCCGGAGGATGGCGACCGCCCCCTGACCTACCGCGAACATGCGGAACAGCTGGTGGCCTACGCCGCCGACATGGGCTTCACCCATATCGAGCTGACACCGATCTCCGAATATCCGTTCGGCGGATCGTGGGGGTATCAGCCCGTCGGACTGTTCGCGCCGACCTCCCGGTTCGGCAAACCGGACGATTTCCGCGCCTTCATCGACGCCGCGCATCAGGCGGGGCTGGGGGTCATCATCGACTGGGTTCCGGGACACTTCCCGACCGACAGCCACGGCCTTGGCCGCTTTGACGGCACCGCGCTTTACGAGCACGCGGACCCCAAGGAAGGCTACCACCCCGACTGGAACACGCTGGTCTACAACTACGGCCGGGCGGAGGTTGCCAACTACCTGATCGCCAACGCGAAGTTCTGGCTGGACGAATACCGCATCGACGGGCTGCGCGTGGATGCCGTGGCCTCCATGCTGTACCGCGACTATTCCCGCAAGGCGGGCGAGTGGGTGCCGAACAAGCACGGCGGACGCGAGAACCTCGAGGCCATCGATTTCCTGCGGCACATGAACGAACAGGTCTATGCCGCCCATGGCGACATCATGACCATCGCGGAGGAATCGACCGCCTTTCCCGGCGTCTCGGCCCCGACCGACACCGGAGGCCTCGGCTTCGGCTTCAAGTGGAACATGGGGTGGATGAACGACACCCTGCGATACATGGCCGAGGACCCGATCAACCGGAAGTATCACCACGACAAGATGACCTTCGGGCTGCACTACGCCTTCTCGGAGAACTTCATCCTGCCGATCAGCCATGACGAGGTGGTGCACGGCAAGGGCAGCCTGCTCGGCAAGATGCCCGGCGACGAATGGCAGCAATTTGCGAACATGCGCGCCTATCTCGGCTTCATGTGGGGGCATCCGGGCAAAAAGCTGCTCTTCATGGGCTGCGAATTCGCGCAGTACGGCGAATGGAACCACGACCGGAGCCTCGACTGGCACCTCCTGGACTACGCGCCGCACGCCGGTGTGCAGCGGCTGGTCCGGGACCTGAACGCGCTCTACCGCGCCGCGCCCGCGCTTTACGAACTGGACGCCCGGTCCGACGGCTTCACATGGATAGATGGCGGCAACGCCGAGGACAGCATCTTTGCCTGGACCCGTCAGGGCCTTGACGGTGCGCCCGTGCTGGTGGTCGCCAACTTCACGCCGGTGACGCGCCACGGCTACCGGATCGGGGTGACCCGCAACGGCCACTGGGACGAGGTCCTGAACACAGACGCGCCGGTCTATGGCGGATCCGGGCAGGGCAACCCGGGCGGGTGCACCTCCGAAGAGGTGTCGGCCCACGGGCGCAGCAACTCCATAGAGATCACGGTGCCGCCGCTGGCCACGGTGTTCTTCAAATACTCCGGGACCGGAACCGGGAGCTGACGGCCGGAAGAGAACCTTCAAGGGGGGAAAACGATGAACAACGACAGATTCAGTCTCGCGCAGCAGACCATGGCCTATGTGCTGGCCGGCGGACGAGGCAGTCGCCTGAAGGAATTGACGGACGTCAGGGCCAAGCCCGCTGTCTACTTCGGCGGCAAGACGCGGATCATCGACTTTGCCCTGTCCAACGCGGTGAACTCCGGTATCCGCCGCATCGGCGTCGCGACCCAGTACAAGGCACACAGCCTGATCCGTCACCTGCAGCGCGGCTGGTCCTTCTTCCGGGCCGAGCGCAACGAGGGGCTCGACATCCTGCCCGCCTCCCAGATGCTGGACGAGGAGAACTGGTACAAGGGCACGGCGGACGCGGTCACGCAGAACATCTCGATCATCCGCGGTTACGGGCCGAAGTACATCCTGATCCTGGCGGGCGACCACATCTACAAGCAGGACTATTCCTACATGATCGAGCAGCACGTGAAGACCGGGGCCAAGGTCACGGTCGGCTGCATCGAGGTGCCGAAGGAAGAGGCCAAGGGCTTCGGCGTCATGGACGTGGACAAGTCCGACAAGATCCTCAGCTTCGTCGAGAAGCCCGCCGATCCGCCGACCATGCCCGGCGACGACACCCGGTCGCTGGCCTCCATGGGCATCTACGTGTTCGAGGCGGAGTACCTCTACGAGATCCTCGAAAAGGACCGCCCCGACGATGCGTCAGAGCACGACTTCGGCAAGGACATTATTCCCTCGATCGTGGCCGAGGGCGGTGCCTATGCCCATCCGTTCAGCCGATCCTGCGTGATGTCGGGGCTGGAGAGCGAGCCCTACTGGCGCGACGTCGGCACGGTCGATGCCTACTGGAAGGCCAACATCGACCTGACCGACTTCGACCCTGCGCTGGACATCTACGCCACCGACTGGCCGATCTGGACCTATTCGGAACTCGTGCCGCCGGCCAAGTTCATCCACAACGAGGAAGGCCGCCGCGGGCAGGCCGTGTCCTCCATGGTGGCGGGCGGCTGCATCGTGTCGGGCTCTTCGCTCTATCGCTGCCTGCTGTTCACCGGCTGCCGGACGCATTCGTTCTCGCAACTCGAAGGGGTGGTCGCCCTGCCCTACGTGGAGGTCGGGCGCCGGGCCTTCGTCAAGAACGCGGTGCTGGACCGCGGCGTTAAGATTCCCCCGGGCCTCATCATCGGCGAGGATCCGGAACTGGACGCCAAGCGTTTCCGCAGGACGGAAAACGGCATCTGCCTTGTCACCCAGAAAATGATCGACGCCCTGGAGTAAGCCTCGCATGAACGTCCTGATGGTCACCTCGGAATGCGCCCCCTTCGTCAAGACGGGGGGACTTGCAGACGTGGTCGGCGCGCTGCCCGGCGCGCTGGCACCATCGGGCGTGGATGCGCGGGTGATGCTGCCGGCCTATCCCGCGCTGTTCCCGCTGCTGGCCAAGGGGATCGAGGTGGCTACCTTCGGCGATCTGCCGGGCGGCACGGGGCGGCTGGTACAGGTGGAGGCAGAGGGGCTGACGCTGCTCCTGCTCGACGCGCCGCAACTCTTCGACCGCCCGGGCAAGCCGTACAACGGCCCGGACGGCCTCGACTGGCACGACAACCACCGCCGTTTTGCCAGCCTCGCGCAGGCGGCGGCGCGCATCTGTTTCGACGGGCTGGCGGGCTGGACGCCGGACGTGCTGCATGCCCACGACTGGCAGGCCGCCCTTGCCCCGGTCTATCTGAAACAGACGGGCCGCACGGTGCCGAAGACCGTGGTGACCATCCACAACATCGCCTTCCAGGGCCGGTACGGCGCGCATGTACTGGACGAGCTGGGCCTGCGGCGCGACTGGTTCCACGCCGACGGCCTCGAATACTATGGCGACGTGAGTTTCCTGAAGGCCGGGCTTGTCTATGCGGACCACGTCACCACCGTCTCGCCGACCTACGCGCGCGAGATTCTGACCCCGCGGTTCGGGATGGGTCTGGAGGGCGTGCTTCAGGCCCGGACAGACAGCCTGACCGGCATCCTGAACGGCATCGACACAGGCGTCTGGAACCCCGGGGACGACGCCGCCCTGCCCGCGCCCTACGACGCAAGAAACCCGAAGAACAAGCGGCAAAGCCGCGCGGCGCTGGCCGAGCGTCTATCGCTGGACCCTGACCATGACGGTCCCTTGTTTTGCGTCATTTCCCGGCTGACCGAACAGAAGGGGCTGGACGCATTGGCCGCCTCGATCCCGCACCTCGTGGAGGCGGGCGGCCAACTGGCTGTGCTGGGCACCGGCGAACCGGGGCTGGAGGCCGCCTTCACCAAGGCGGCGCAGGATTTCCCCGGCAAGGTCGGCACCTACATCGGCTATGACGAGGCGTTCTCGCACCTCATGCAGGGGGGCGCCGATGCGATCCTGATTCCGTCCCGGTTCGAACCCTGCGGGCTGACGCAGCTATACGGCCTGCGCTACGGCACGCTGCCGGTTGTGGCGCGGACAGGCGGGCTGGCGGACACGGTGATCGACGCCAATGCCGCCGCCCTCGCGGTCAAAACCGCGACCGGTTTTGTCATGGACGAGGTCACGCCCGAGGCGATCTCGGCGACGCTCGACAGGGTGATGGAACTTTATGCGCAGCCCGGCGTCTGGAAAGAGATGATGCGTGCCGCCATGCGTCATCCGGTGGGTTGGGAGGAGTCCGCCAAGTCCTACGTCACCCTTTACGAGATCCTCACCGCATCATGACCGACACTTACGCGACAAGACCGGGCCGCCCAAACCGTCTGGGCGCCCATTGGGATGGCGAGGGGGTGAACTTCGCCCTGTTCTCCGACCACGCCCACAAGGTCACACTCTGCCTCTTTTCCGAGGACGGCGAGACGGAGACCCATCGCATCGACCTGCCCGAACGCTCCGGCGCGATCTGGCACGGCTACGTCCCCGGACTGGCGCCGGGCCAGCTCTACGGCTACCGGGTCGACGGCCCCTATGCCCCCGACCGGGGCCACCGCTTCAACGCGAACAAGCTGCTCCTGGACCCCTACACCCGCGAACTGCACGGCGGGTTCACCCAGGACCCCGCGATGTTCGGCTACACGCCGGGCAGCGACGACCTCAGCTTCGACGAGCGCGATTCCGCGCCCTTCGTGCCGAAGTCGGTCGTCTCTCACCCCGATACCTTCCCGCTGGACGCACGCCCGCTCCGGCGCGGCTGGGATGATGCGCTGATCTACGAGGCCCATGTGAAGGGCACCACGATCACCCACCCGATGATCACGGAGGAAAAGCGCGGGACCTACGACGCCATGGCCTCCGACGCGATGCTCGAACACCTGACCAAGCTGGGCGTCACCATGGTGGAACTGCTGCCCGTGCAGGCGCTCAAGCCCGAGGGCGTCCTGCTGGAGCGTGGCCTGACCAACTACTGGGGCTACAACACCGTCGCCTTCTTCACGCCGGAGCCGCGTTACCTCGGCCCCTCGGGGGTAAAGGGTTTCCGCGACATGGTGGACCGCTTCCATGCTGCCGGGATCGAGGTGATCCTCGACGTGGTCTACAACCATTCCGCAGAGGGCGACCAGAACGGGCCGACCCTGTCGTTCCGCGGCATCGACAACGCCTCCTACTATCGCCTGCTGGACGGCCAGCCCAGGTATTACGTGAACGACACCGGCACCGGGAACACGATGAACTGCTCGCACCCCTTCGTGCTCCGGCTGATCCTCGATTCCATGCGGTTCTGGGTGCAGGCCTACGGCGTCGACGGCTTCCGGTTCGACCTGGCCACGACGCTGGCGCGGGAACCGCAGGGCTTCGACCGGCACGGCGGTTTCCTTGACGCGCTGCGGCAGGACCCGGTTCTCTCGGGCGTGAAGCTGATCGCCGAGCCGTGGGACATCGGCCCCGGCGGCTACCGGCTGGGCCAGTTCCCGCCGGAGTTCGCGGAATGGAACGACCGCTACCGCGACACGCTGCGCCGCTTTTGGCGGGGCGACGCACGGGCGGCGCAGGACCTCGGCGGCGCGATCCTCGGGTCCGCGGACCTGTTCGACACGCGCGGTCGCAGGGCCTGGTCCTCGGTCAACTTCGGCGCTGCACACGACGGGTATACACTCGCCGACGTCACCGCCTACACCGAGCGCCACAACGAGGCGAACGGCGAGGACAACCGCGACGGCCACCACGACAACTTCTCCGACAACTTCGGGGTCGAGGGGCCGACCGACGACGCCGACATCAACGCCGCCCGCCGTCAGCGCGTGCGCAACATGCTGGCCACGATCATGCTGTCCCAGGGCACGCCGATGATCCTGGCCGGGGACGAGGGCGGCAACACGCAGAACGGCAACAACAACTCCTACTGTCAGGACAACGAGACCTCGTGGCTCGACTGGGAGGCGATGGACGGCAACCTGATCGAATTCACCGCCGCGCTGTCCGCCGTCCGCAAGGGGCACCCGACGCTCGGTCAAAGCCGGTTCCTGCACGGCGCCACCCGGTCGGACGGGACGAAGGACGTGGAATGGCGGGCCTTCGACGGCTCTGCGCTGAACTGGCGCGACCCGGGCCTGTCGTCGCTCTGTATCCTGTTGCGCGGCTCCGCCGAGAACCCGGAGGGCGACGCCTCTCCGGACACGCTGCTCTTGGCCTTCAACCGGGAGAACGCCGATCAGGAGCTGGAGCTTCCCGACATCGCCCCGCGCCACTGGCGGCGGGAAATCGACACCTCCACCGACCTGCAAAGCCCGCTGGACATCGCAGAGCCGAAGATCACCGTTCCGCGCTGCTCCCTGTCGGCCTTTGCCGCCGTCGAGGCCGAGGCATGACCGAAGCGCTCCGCGCGCTGGCCGAGGCGAACGGCATCCATCCCGGGTTCCACGACCTGTCCGGGCGCTACCTGACCGCGGCGCCCGAGACCCTGACCGCCCTGCTGCGCGCCACGGGCACGCCCGTGTCTTCCGAATCGGAGGCGACAGAGGCACTCGCCGCCCTGCGCGCCACCGAAGCCGCAAGGCACCTGCCCGCCGAGCTGCTCCTGACGGAGGGCGAAAGCCATGCCCTCCCGGTGGCCTGCACGTGGACGGTCGCGGACGAAAACGGAACGGAGCGGGCATCGGGCGGACCGACCGAGCCGATCCCGCCCCTGCCCTTCGGCTACTACGTGCTGAACGGCGAGGGGCAGGGCTGGACGGAGGAGGTCTTTGTCCTCGTGCGTCCCGCCTCCGGTGCCCCCTCTGTCGCCGACCTCGCGCGCGTGCCACGCGCTTGGGGCGTCGTCGGCGCGCTCTACGGGTTCCGCTCGGAACGCAACGGCGGGCTAGGCTCCTACGCGGACCTCGCGGAGGCCGCGGAGGCGCTGGCGCCGATGGGCTCGCAGTTCCTCGGGATCAATCCCATCCACGCCCTGGGCTGGGCGGCGGTGGACATGCTCTCGCCCTACTCGCCCACGCACCGCGGTTTCCTCAGCACGGACCACATCGCGGTGCAGGGCCTCGGGCCGACACCCCCTGCCGACCTGATCGACTATATCGCCTTCCGCAAACAGCACCGCGCCGGGCTGGAAGCCGCCTATGCCGCCTTCGAGGGCGACCCGGACTTCGACGCCTACCTCGCCGCGCACCCGGACCTTTCCGATTTCGCCGCCTACGAGGCGCTAAGCGAACAGTTCGGCGAGGACAGCCGCACCTGGCCCGCCCGCCTGCGCAAACCCGGCCCCGAGGCGACGAAGGCCGCGGGCACCCGCGCCCGCTTTCACGCCTGGACGCAATGGCAGGCCGAGACTCAGACAAAGGCCGCACAACGGCGCGCCAAGGCGGCGGGCATGGGTTTCGGGCTCTACCTCGACCTCGCGGTCGGATCGCGGCCCGGATGCGCCGAAAGCTGGATGAACCCCGAAACGGTGGCCACCGGCGTCTCCATCGGCGCGCCGCCGGACTACCTGAACCCCGAGGGCCAGTCCTGGAACTTGGCCGTGCATGCGCCGAAGCGGCTGACCGCCAACCGCTACCATCCCCTGCGCGACATGCTGCACCGCCTGATGTCCCGCGCGGGCATCCTGCGAATCGACCATGCGCTCGGCCTCCTCCGCGCCTACTGGCAGCCGGAGGACGGCAGCCCCGGCGGCTACGTCACTCAGCCCTTCGACGCCCTGCTGTCGGTCATCGCCATCGAGGCGCGGCGCACCGGCTGCCTCGTGATCGGCGAGGATCTCGGGCTTGTGCCCGCAGGCTTCCGCGAACGGATGAACGCCGCCGGCCTGCTGTCCTATTCCGTCTGGCAGTACGAAACCCACGACGACGGCACGCTTGTCCCCGCCGCCGACCTGCGCCCGCACGCGCTGGCCTGCTTCGGGACGCATGACACGCCGACGCTCCGGGGCTTCTGGTACGGCACCGACATCCGCTGGTGGCAGACCATGGGCTGGCAGTCCGAAGCCGAAACCCGCGCCCGGCTGGACCAGCGGTCGAGCCAGCGCGCCGGGCTGCGCGAGATGTGCAACATCCCCTTCGACGCGGGCCCCGCGCAGATCGCCCGCGCCATCCACGGCGCGCTCCTGAACGGGCCGAGCGTCCTGACCGCGCTGCAACTCGACGACCTTCTGGGTCAGGTGGAGGCACAGAACCTCCCCGGAACCATAGACCAACACCCCAACTGGCGCCGCCGACTGCCGGTCCCTGTGGCGGAACTGGCCAACGCGGCGCAGATTCGCGATACCTTGCCGCAAAGGCCCGAGTCGGACAGCACGCCGGCGGCTGAGGATTGAACGGAAAGGACTTTGCCCGATGACACCCGTGACCAAACCGATCTCGCGCTTCGAGGGACAGAAACCCGGCACCTCGGGGCTCCGCAAGAAGACCCGTGTGTTCATGCAGCCGGGCTATGTCGAGGCCTTCGTCCAGTCGATCTTCAACGCCATCGGCGGCTGCGCGGGCAAGACCTTCGTTGTCGGCGGTGACGGGCGCTACTTCAACGCCGAGGCCATCCAGACCATCCTGCGCATGGCAGCCGCGGGCGGCGCTTCGAGGGCCATCGTCGGACAGCACGGGCTGCTGTCGACGCCCGCCGCGTCGAACCTGATCCGGGTGCGAGGCGCCGACGGCGGGCTGATCCTGTCGGCCAGCCACAACCCCGGCGGCATCGACGAGGATTTCGGCCTCAAGTACAACATCTCGAACGGCGGCCCCGCACCCGAAGGGGTGACGGCGGCGATCTTCGACCAGACGCTGACGCTGACGGAATACTACACGCTGGACACCGCGGACCTCGACCTCTCGGCCATCGGCGAGACCACGCTGGGCGGCATGACGGTCGAGATCGTCGACCCGGTGACGGACTACGCGGCGCTGATGCAGACGCTCTTCGACTTCGACGCCATCAGGGCGCTGATCGCGGACGGCTTTACCCTGCGCTTCGACGCGATGCACGCGGTCACCGGCCCCTATGCCAAGGCGATCATCGAAGGGATGCTGGGCGCGCCCGAAGGCACCGTGCTGAACGGCGTGCCGTCGGTCGACTTCGGCAAGGGCCACCCGGACCCCAACCCGATCTGGGCCAAGCCGCTGGTCGACATGGTGATGTCGGAGGATGGTCCTGACTTCGCCGCCGCCTCCGACGGGGACGGCGACCGCAACATGATTCTCGGCAAGGGAATCTACGTGACACCCTCGGACAGCCTTGCGGTGCTGGCCGCCAACGCGCCGCTGGCCCCGGGGTATGAGCGCGGCCTGACCGGGGTCGCCCGCTCCATGCCCACCTCCCGCGCCGCCGACCGCGTGGCCGACAAGCTTGGCATCGGCGCCTACGAGACCCCCACCGGCTGGAAGTTCTTCGGCAACCTGCTCGATGCGGGAAAGGCCACGCTCTGTGGCGAGGAAAGCGCAGGCACCGGCTCCGACCACGTGCGGGAGAAGGACGGCCTCTGGGCGGTGCTGCTCTGGCTCAACATCCTTGCGAAGCGCAAGATGAGCGTGAAGGACATCCTGCTGGACCACTGGCAGACCTACGGGCGCGACTACTACTCCCGCCACGACTACGAAGCCGTGGACAGCGCCATTGCCGAAGGCATCATGGCCGACCTCAAGACCAGGGCGGACGGCCCGCTGCCCGCGGGGATCGAGAAGATCGACAGCTTCTCCTACACCGACCCGGTCGACGGCTCCGTCAGCCACAACCAGGGCATGCGCGTGTTCTTCGACGACGGTGCCCGGGCGGTGATGCGCCTCTCCGGCACCGGCACCGAAGGCGCCACGATCCGCGTCTACCTGGAACGCTACGAGGCCCCGTCCGGAGACCTGACGATCGAGACGCAGGAAGCGCTCGCCCCTATCGCCGCGGCCGTGGACGACCTGACCGGCCTCAAGGAACGGTCCGGCCGGACCGCGCCGGATGTCATGACCTGAAAGGGGCTCCGCCCCCGCCCACTGCGTGGGCTCCCCCGAGGTATTTGGACCAAGATGAAGGGGGGGACGCGCCCGTGTCTTCATCTTGGCGAAAAAACCTCGGGGGGAGCCGAAGGCGGGGGGCGGCGCCCCCCCTCCGCCGCCGCGGCAGCGAATCCGCTTGCGTCCCGCGCCGCGCTCGCCTATATCGCCTTCAACAGCGAGGAGCTGGGGCCGCGAGGCCGCAGCGCCCACCGATAAGATGAGCGGGCCGCTGGCCCGCTTTTTTGTTTCTGCGCCCGAAAGGCCCGATAGAAATGACCAATATGATCGCAAAGACCGGCATGGACATGCGCCTTGCCGAGATCCTCGCCCCGGTCATCGAGGACATGGGGTTCGAACTTGTCCGCATCCGCCTGCAGGGTGGCAACACGCCGCTGCTGCAGATCATGGCCGAACGTCCCGAGGGCGGGATCGAAGTCGACGAATGCGCGGCGATATCGACCGCCGTATCCGCCGTGCTCGACGTCGAGGATCCGATCGTCGAAGCCTACACGCTGGAGGTCTCCTCTCCGGGGATCGACCGACCGCTGACGCGGCTCAAGGATTTCGACACGTATGAAGGCTATGAAGCCAAGCTGGAAACCGACGAACTGATAGAGGGCCGCAAGCGGTTCCGTGGTATCCTGGCCGGGGTCGAAGGCTCCGAGGTTCTGATCAACGTGGACGAGGGCACGATCGGCCTGCAGTTCGACTGGCTCGCCGATGCGAAGCTGGTGATGACCGACGAGCTGGTCCGCGAGATGCTCAAGGCCAGAAAGACGGCCGCACTGGACGAAAACAAGTACGACGACATCGAGGCCGACACGCCCGAGGAGGAATAAGAGATGGCAATCACCTCTGCAAACCAGCTGGAGCTCCTGCAGACCGCCGAGGCAGTCGCGCGCGAGAAGATGATCGACCCCGGTCTCGTGGTCGAGGCGATGGAAGAATCCCTCGCCCGTGCGGCAAAGTCCCGCTACGGCGCGGAGATGGACATCCGCGTCTCCATCGACCGCAAGACCGGCCGCGCGACCTTTACCCGCGTCCGCACCGTGGTCGAGGACGAGGAGCTGGAGAACTACCAGGCGGAACTGACCGTCCAGCAGGCCAAGCAGTACATGGCCGACCCGAAGATCGGCGACACCTACGTCGAGGAAGTCCCGCCCGTCGAACTGGGCCGCATCGCCGCGCAGTCCGCCAAGCAGGTCATCCTCCAGAAGGTCCGCGAAGCGGAGCGTGACCGCCAGTACGAGGAATTCAAGGACCGCGCCGGCACGATCATCAACGGCCTCGTCAAGCGCGAGGAATACGGCAACGTCATCGTCGACGTGGGCCGGGGCGAGGCGATCCTGCGCCGCAACGAGAAGATAGGCCGCGAGAGCTATCGCCCGGGCGATCGCATCCGCTGCTACGTCAAGGACGTCCGCCGCGAGACCCGTGGCCCGCAGATCTTCCTGTCGCGCACCGCGCCGGAATTCATGCGCGAGCTCTTCAAGATGGAAGTGCCGGAGATCTACGACTGCATCATCGAGGTGAAGGCCGTGGCCCGCGACCCGGGCTCCCGCGCCAAGATCGCCGTGATCTCCTACGACAACGGCATCGACCCGGTCGGCGCCTGCGTGGGTATGCGCGGTTCCCGCGTGCAGGCCGTCGTGAACGAGCTGCAGGGCGAGAAGATCGACATCATCCCGTGGAACGAGGACGTGCCGACCTTCCTCGTGAACGCGCTGCAGCCGGCCGAAGTGTCGAAGGTCGTTCTGGACGAAGAAGCCGAGCGCATCGAGGTCGTGGTGCCGGACGAGCAGCTTTCGCTCGCCATCGGCCGTCGCGGTCAGAACGTGCGTCTGGCCTCGCAGCTCACCGGTCTAGATATCGACATCATGACCGAGGAAGAGGAATCGAAGCGCCGCCAGAAGGAATTCGAGGAGCGCACGCAGCTGTTCATGGACACGCTGGACCTCGACGAATTCTTTGCCCAGCTGCTGGTTTCCGAAGGGTTCACCAACCTCGAGGAAGTCGCCTACGTCGAGATGGACGAACTGCTTGTCATCGACGGCGTGGACGAGGACACCGCGGCGGAGCTTCAGACCCGTGCCCAGGAATACCTCGAGGAGCAGGCCCGCAAGGCGGAAGCCCGGGCCCGCGAACTTGGCGCCGACGACACCCTGCTGGCCTTCGAGGGCCTGACCCCGCAGATGGTGGTCGCCCTCGCCGAGGACGGCGTGAAGACGCTCGAGGACTTCGCCACCTGCGCCGACTGGGAGCTGGCCGGCGGCTGGACCACCCAGGACGGTCAGCGCGTCAAGGACGACGGCCTGCTGGAGAAGTTCGGCATCGACCTCGAGGAAGCGCAGAACATGGTGATGACCGCCCGCGTGATGCTGGGCTGGGTCGACCCCGAAGAGCTGGTTTCGTCTTCCGAGGAAACGGAAGAAGAAGCCACCGAAGAGGCCGAGGAGTAAGCGATTGACCCGAGGGGGCCGCGACACCAACCGCGAAGACGGACCTGAACGGAAGTGCATCGCCACGGGCGAAGTGCAACCGAAGAACGGGCTCGTGCGCTTTGTCGCGGGCCCCGACGGAAGGATTGTGCCCGATCTGGCTGGAAAATTGCCCGGAAGAGGCCTATATGTCTCTGCTGACCGCGCCGCGCTGGAAAAAGCCGTTAAGAAGGGCCTTTTCTCCCGCGCCGCGAAGCAACCCGTTCAGGTTCCTGACGGCCTGGCGGATCTTCTCGAACAGATGCTGGCCCGACGCGTGATCGACCTGATCTCGCTGGCCCGCAAATCGGGGGAAGCCATAGCGGGTTACGAGAAGGTTAAGGCCATGCTCCAGATGGAGGAGGCCTCTGTCCTGATCCAGGCCGAAGACGGCTCTGGCCGGGGCAAAACGAAATTGAGCACGCCTTACGGCGGGCGATATATCGGCTGGCTGACCGCGGACGAGTTGGGCGCGGCCTTCGGTCGACAAACTGTTATACACGCCGCGCTTGGCTCTGGCGGACTCGTGCCGCGTATTGTAGAGGAAGCCATGCGCTTGAAAGGACTCCGCGTTGCGCCCGAACCGATGGACGCGAAAGCGGCTCGCGGCGGCGAAACCCGCCGGAAAGGATGAAGACGTTTGATGAGCGATAACGACGGCAAGAAAACCCTGGGGGTTCGTGGTGGCGGCCGGTCCGGCAGCGTGAAGCAGAGCTTCAGCCATGGACGCACCAAGAACGTCGTGGTGGAAACCAAGCGCAAGCGCGTTGTGGTGCCGAAGCCGGGTGCCGGTGCGGCAGCCGGTGCAGGCGGCGGCAAGGGCGGCCCTGTGGGCGGCTCGGGCAAGCGGCCGGCCGGCATTACCGATGCAGAGATGGAGCGCCGCCTGAAGGCGCTTCAGGCCGCCAAGGCCCGCGAGGCCGACGAACAGGCCAAGCGCGAAGAAGAGGAAAAAGCCCGCGCCGAAGAGCGTGAGCGCCTCCGCGCCGAAAAGGAACAGAAAGAACGCGAGCAGCGCGAGGCCGAAGAAGCCCTGCGCCGCAAGGCGGAAGACGAGGCCCGCAAGGTCCGCGAGGCGAAGGAAGCCGAAGAGCGCAAGGCGAAAGCCGCCGCTCAGGCCGCTGCCCAGCCCGCGCCCGCCGAAGGCGAGCCCGCCCGCAAGGCGCGCGACGTCAAGGACAAGGCTCCGCCGGCCCGCCGCGAGAACGAGAACGACGACCGCGGCCGTGGCCGTGGCCGCGACGATTCCGGTCGCCGCTCGGGCAAGCTGACCCTGAACCAGGCGCTTTCCGGTGGCGAGGGTGGCCGTCAAAAGTCGCTCGCCGCGATGAAGCGCAAGCAGGAACGTCAGCGCCAGAAGGCGATGGGCGGCCAGCAGAACCGCGAGAAGGTCGTGCGCGACGTCAAGCTGCCCGAGGCGATCACCGTCGCCGAACTCGCGAACCGCATGGCGGAGCGCGTGGCAGACGTGGTGAAGGCACTCATGCAGTCCGGCATCATGGCGACGCAGAACCAGTCGATCGACGCGGACACCGCCGAACTCATCATCGAGGAATTTGGCCACCGCGTGACCCGCGTCTCCGATTCCGACGTCGAGGACGTGATCGCATCGGTCGAGGACAAGGAAGAAGATCTTCTGCCGCGTCCGCCGGTCATCACGATCATGGGCCACGTCGACCACGGCAAGACCTCGCTGCTCGACGCGATCCGTCAGACCAACGTGACCTCCGGCGAAGCCGGCGGGATCACCCAGCACATCGGCGCCTACCAGGTGACGACGAAAGACGGCCAGGTGCTGTCGTTCCTCGACACCCCGGGCCACGCCGCCTTCACCTCCATGCGCTCCCGTGGTGCACAGGTGACGGACATCGTCGTGCTGGTGGTTGCGGCGGATGACGCCGTGATGCCGCAGACGGTCGAGGCGATTTCCCACGCGAAAGCGGCGGGTGTCCCGATGATCGTGGCGATCAACAAGGTCGACAAGCATTCCGCGAACCCGACCAAGGTGCGCACCGACCTTCTCCAGCACGAAGTCGTGGTGGAAGAGATGTCCGGTGACGTGCAGGACGTCGAGGTTTCGGCGCATACCGGCCAGGGCCTGGATCAGCTGCTCGAAGCCATCGCGCTTCAGGCCGAGATCCTCGAACTGAAGGCCAATCCGAACCGTGCCGCCGAAGGCGCCGTGATCGAAGCGCAGCTCGACGTGGGCCGCGGCCCCGTGGCCACCGTTCTGGTGCAGAAGGGCACGCTGAAGCAGGGCGACATCTTCGTCGTGGGCGAGCAGTACGGCAAGGTCCGTGCGCTCATCAACGACAAGGGCGAACGCGTGAAGGAAGCCGGCCCCTCCGTGCCTGTCGAGGTCCTGGGCCTCAACGGCACACCCGAAGCCGGCGACGTGCTCAACGTGACGGAAACCGAAGCACAGGCCCGCGAGATCGCGGAATACCGTGCCCACGCCGCCAAGGAGAAGCGCGCAGCCGCAGGTGCAGCGACCACGCTGGACCAGCTTCTGCAGAAGGCCAAGGACGACGAGAACGTCTCCGAACTGCCGATCCTTGTTAAGGCGGACGTTCAGGGCTCTGCCGAGGCGATCGTTCAGGCGATGGAGAAGATCGGCAACGACGAGGTGCGCGTGCGCGTGCTGCACTCGGGTGTCGGCGCCATCACCGAAACCGACGTCGGCCTTGCCGAAGCGTCGGGCTGCCCGGTCATCGGCTTCAACGTCCGTGCCAACGCACCGGCGCGGAATGCCGCGAACCAGAAGGGCGTGGAGATCCGCTACTACTCGGTGATCTACGACCTCGTGGACGACGTGAAGAAGGCGGCCTCCGGCCTGCTGTCCAACGAAGTGCGCGAGAACTTCATCGGCTACGCCGAGATCAAGGAGGTCTTCAAGGTCTCCAACGTCGGCAAGGTCGCGGGCTGTCTGGTCACCGAAGGTGTGGCACGCCGCTCTGCCGGTGTCCGCCTCCTGCGCGACAACGTGGTGATCCACGAGGGCACGCTGAAGACGCTCAAGCGCTTCAAGGACGAGGTGGCCGAGGTCATCTCCGGCCAGGAATGCGGCATGGCGTTCGAGAACTACGACGACATCCGCCCGCAGGACGTCATCGAGATCTTCGAGCGTGAAGAGATCGTGCGTACGCTGGACTGATCCCGGACGCACCCAAGACATGAACAAGGCCGCGACCCATCCGGGTTGCGGCCTTTTCCTTTGTTCCCAGGCAGACGGTTGCGCGTTCCGGACGGCCTGAAAGAACGAAAGGCCCCCGAACAAACGGGAGCCTTTTCGCCAATCGCATAAAACCGCCCCGAAGGGCGCTGTCACCAAGCCGTCGTCAGGCGGCGGCTTTGCCCATCACGGGGTGTCCCGTGTAGACCGTGTTACCTACGCGTACCGACATCCGACCGTCGGGCAGTTGCTGTTCAAGCATACCCTGGACGGAAATGTAGTTTCCGATCGTGATCGTCTTCAGCATGTCAAATCCTCCCAGACACAGATGACCCAGCCGAATATACCGTAACCGGACAAAATTACTATCTTCTAAAGTCACAGAAATGACACGTTTCCGCGGGTTTATTGTGCACGCAGGAAACGATTAGGTGAATTTTTCAACTTTCATACCGAAAATCCACCTTAACCTGTGGACAAACCGGAACCTTACAACCAGTCGCGGAGAATCGGAATCAGCGGGATATCGGCCGGTGGCATGGGGTAATCCTTGAGCTGCTGCGCCCGCACCCACTTCAGCGCCTGGTTCTCCTTGCCCTGCACCACGCCCTTCCATTTCCGGCAGGCGAACAGCGGCATCAGCAGGTGGAATGTCTCATAGGTGTGAGAGGCGAAGGTCAGCGGCGCAAGGCAGCTGTCCCAGGTCTCGATCCCCAGTTCCTCCTGAAGTTCGCGGATCAGGGCAGCCTCCGGCGTTTCGCCGGGTTCGACCTTGCCGCCGGGAAATTCCCAGAGGCCGGCCATCGACTTGCCCTCAGGGCGCTGTGCGAGCAGCACGCGCCCGTCGGGATCGATGAGGGCTACGGCGGAAACGAGGACGATCTTCATGGGCGGCGCTCCCTTTGGCGCAGGCTCGTGGGGGGCCAGCCCCCCACGAGTCCGAGGTATTTCGGCCAAGATGAAGGAGCGGGCGCCGGTTCGGTGGATTACGAGCGGTAATCGGCGTTGATGGTGATGTAGCCGTGGGTCAGGTCGCAGGTCCAGACGGTGGCGGTGCCGGTGCCCAGACCGATGTCCACATTGATCGGGATCTCTGCCTGCTTCATCACCGCCGCACCTTGTTCCTCGGCATAGCTTTCGGCGACCCAGCCCTTTTCCGCGACAAGCACATCGCCGAAGCGGATGGTCAGCCGGTCGCGGTCCGCGGCGGCGCCGGACTTGCCCACGGCCATCACGATGCGGCCCCAGTTCGGATCCTCACCTGCGATGGCGGTCTTGACCAGCGGCGAGTTGGCGATGGACAGGGCATGTGTGCGGGCGTCGGCATCGGTGGCCGCGCCCGTCACGGTGACGGTCACGAACTTGGTGGCGCCCTCGCCGTCGCGGACCACCTGGTGGGCGAGGTCGCGCATCACGTCCTCCACCGCCGCAGCGAAGTCGGCATTGCCGGTCACATCGACGCCAGATGCCCCCGTGGCCCCCATGATAAGGGAGTCGGAGGTGGAGGTGTCGCTGTCCACGGTGATGTTGTTGAAGGTGCGGGCGTTGGCCTCAGACACGATTTTCTGCAGGTCGGCGCGGCCGATCTTCGCATCGGTGAACATGTAGACCAGCATGGTCGCCATGTCGGGCGCGATCATGCCGGAGCCCTTGGCGATCCCGGCGATCTTCACGGTCTTGCCGCCCACCGAAACCTCGGCAGAAGCGCCCTTGGGGAAGGTGTCGGTGGTCATGATGGCCGCCGCCGCGTCGGAGATGCCCTCTGCCGAGAGGGCGGAGACCGCTTCGTCGAGCTTCGCGATGATGCGGTCATGCGGCAGCGGGACGCCGATCACGCCGGTCGAGGCGGTAAAGACGCGTTCCGCCGGGAGGCCGGTGGCGGCGGAGACTGCCGCGCAGATGGCCGCGACCGAGCCGTCGCCGGCCCGGCCCGTGAAGGCGTTGGAGTTGCCGGAGTTCACGAGGATCGCAGCACCTTCACCGCCCTCGCCCGCCAGCTTGGCCTGGCAGTCGAGGACCGGGGCGGAGCGCGTCGCCGAGCGGGTGAAGACCCCCGCCACGACCGAGCCCGGATCGAGCACGGCCAGCATCACGTCGGTGCGGTTCTTGTATTTCACCCCTGCCGCAACGGCAGACAGGCGCACGCCCGCGATGACGGGAAGGTCCGGAAAGGTTTCCGGGGCAAGCGGGGACTTCGGCGGCATTCTCAGTTCTCCAGAAGCTGCGTCTCGGACAGGATCGACGGATCGACGGTGCCCTGCGGCATCCGGGTGACGTCCATCTGCCGCATCAGCGAGTCGATGTGTTCTTCTACCTTATCCTGCTGGATCTGCTGCACGATTTCCGCGCGCACCGTCTCGAGCTCCGGCGCTTCCTGGGTCCGCGTCTCGTTCAACTTGATGACGTGCCAGCCGAACTGGGTCTCCACCGGGCCGGTGACGTCGCCGGGGGCGAGCGATTCAACCGCGACCTGGAAGGGCTCCACCATCATGCCGGCGCCGAACCAGCCCAGCGAGCCGCCGTTGGGGCCGGAGGGGCCGGTCGACTTCTCGCGCGCGACGGTGGCGAAGTCGGCACCGCCCTTGACCTCGGCCAGGACCTCTTCGGCTGCCTCCTTGGTTTCCAGAAGGATGTGCGAGGCGTTGTATTCCTTGCCCTGCTCAACATCGACGTAGTCGCGCTGGTAGATCGCAAGCACCTCTTCCTCGGTCACGGCGCGGTCTGCCACGGTGGTGATCGCCACAGCCGCCAGCAGCGAGCGGCGCTCGTTCTCCATCGACAGCCGGACGAGGTCGGTCTCCTCGGCGTCTTTGGACTGCGAGAGGACCTCCTGCTGGATCAGTTGCTGCAGCAGGCCGTCCCAGAGCTGGGCGTCGGGGATCTGCTGGTACTGCTGCGGCAGGCTGGCCTTGGCGACCATCATGTGACCAACGGTGATGTCGGTGCCGCCCACCGTCGCCACGACCCGCCCGAGGTCTTCGGCGGTGAACGGGGCGGCCTCCTCGGCCGGCTCTTCAGCGGCCGCGCCTTCGGCCATCATGCCGGAGCCCTGCCCGGTCGCATCCATCGAGTGGCCTTCGGTCGTGGTTTCCTGTCCCTGTCCAGCGCTTTCCGCCGCCGCGGGCATCGCCAGCGTCAGCGCAAGCAGCGCCGTGCTGAGCGTGAGAGTGACCCGACCTTGCGTGGTTTTAGACATACCGTCCTCCTGATGCCTGTCCCGTGATAGCGGGCGGCGTTGACACTTTCCGGCCTGCCGACTACATGCCGCAAGGGCCCTGCGTGGCCGGTCTCCTGGCCTGTCATATGGGCTCGGTACGAGGCGGGCAAGCAGATGCCGCACACGAAACCGGGAACAGGTAACCAGGCATGTTGGGAAAAATCGCGCGCAAGGTGTTCGGAACGCCGAACGACCGCAAGATCAAGACCACCCGCCCGCTGGTGGAAAAGATCAACGCGCTGGAGCCCGAGTTCGAGAAGCTCGACGACGCCGGCCTGATCGCGAAAACCGCCGAATTCAAGGAACGTGTGGCGAAGGGCGAAAGCCTTGACCACATCCTTCCGGAAGCCTTCGCCAACTGCCGCGAGGCCGCGAGGCGGGCGCTTGGCCTGCGCGCCTTCGACGTGCAGCTGATGGGCGGGATCTTCCTGCACCAGGGCAACATCTCCGAGATGAAGACCGGCGAGGGCAAGACGCTGGTCGCCACCTTCCCGGCCTACCTGAACGCGCTGACCGGGCGCGGCGTGCACATCGTCACGGTGAACGACTACCTCGCCACGCGCGACGCCGAATGGATGTCGAAGGTCTACAACGCGCTCGGCATGACCTGCGGCACGGTCTATCCGCGCCAGCCCGAGGACGAGAAGGCCCAGGCCTACGCCTGCGACATCACCTACGCGACGAACAACGAGCTGGGCTTCGACTACCTCCGCGACAACATGAAGTCGGAGCTGAACCAGATCCACCAGCGCGACCACTATTACGCCATCGTCGACGAGGTGGACTCCATCCTGATCGACGAGGCGCGGACGCCGCTGATCATCTCCGGCCCCTCCGAGGACCGGTCCGAGCTTTACATCTCCGTCGACAAGCTGATCCCGGAACTGGTGGAAGAGCATTACGAGGTCGACGAGAAGACCCGCAACGTGACCTTCACCGACGAAGGCAACGAGTACCTCGAAGAGCACCTGCACGCCCGCGGCCTTCTGCCTGAGGGGCAGACGCTCTACGATCCGGAATCCACGACCGTCGTGCACCACGTCAACCAGGCGATCCGGGCGCACAAGCTGTTCCAGAAGGACAAGGACTATATCGTCCGCGACGGCGAGGTCGTGCTGATCGACGAGTTCACCGGCCGCATGATGGCCGGACGCCGCCTGTCGGACGGCCTGCACCAGGCCATCGAGGCCAAGGAAGGGCTGGAAATCAAGCCTGAGAACGTCACGCTGGCGTCGGTCACCTTCCAGAATTACTTCCGTCTTTACGACAAGCTGGGCGGCATGACCGGTACGGCCGTGACCGAGGCCGACGAATTCATGGAAATCTACGGCCTGGGCGTCGTCGAGGTCCCGACCAACCGCCCGATCGCCCGCATTGACGACGACGACAAGGTGTTCCGCACCGCGCGCGAGAAGTACGCCGCCATCGTCGAGGAGATCGGCGAGGCGCACAAGAAGGGCCAGCCGGTTCTCGTCGGCACCACCTCCATCGAGAAGTCCGAAATGCTGAGCCGCATGCTTCAGGAAGTCGGGCTGAAGCACAATGTCCTGAACGCCCGCCAGCACGAGCAGGAGGCGCAGATCGTCGCCGATGCCGGCAAGCTGGGTGCGGTGACCATCGCGACGAACATGGCGGGGCGCGGCACCGACATCAAGCTGGGCGGCAACGTCGAGTTCAAGGTGATGGAAGCCATCGCCGCCCACCCGGACCGCAACCCCGACGAGATCCGCGCCGAGATCGAGCAGGCCCATGCCGCCGACGAAGGCGCCGTGAAGGAAGCAGGCGGTCTCTTCGTGCTGGCGACGGAGCGCCACGAAAGCCGGCGGATCGACAACCAGCTCCGCGGCCGTTCGGGCCGTCAGGGCGACCCGGGCCGCTCCTCCTTCTATCTCTCGCTCGAAGACGACCTGATGCGGATCTTCGGCTCCGACCGTCTCGACAACGTGCTGGGCAAGCTCGGCATGAAGGAAGGCGAGGCGATCGTGCACCCCTGGGTGAACAAGTCGCTCGAACGCGCGCAGGCGAAGGTCGAGGGCCGCAACTTCGACATCCGCAAGCAGCTGCTGAAGTTCGACGACGTGCAGAACGACCAGCGGAAGGTGATCTTTGCCCAGCGGCGCGAGATCATGGAGGCGAAAGACCTGTCGGAGATCGTGACCGACATGCGCCACGACATCATCGACGAGCTGGTGGATACCTACTGCCCGCCAAAGACCTACGCCGACCAGTGGAACATGCAGGGCCTTTACGCCGCCTGCATCGAGAAGCTGGGCGTCGATGCTCCGGTGATGGCATGGGGCGACGAGGACGGCGTCGACCAGGACGTGATCGCCGAACGGCTGCGCGACGAGTCCGACAAGATCATGGCCGAGAAGCAGGAAGCCTTCGGACCGGAGACCATGCGCTCCATCGAGAAGCAGGTCCTGCTGCAGACCATCGACAAGAAGTGGCGCGAGCACCTTCTGACGCTGGAACACCTGCGTTCCGTCGTGGGCTTCCGCGGCTACGCACAGCGCGACCCGCTGAACGAGTACAAGACCGAGGCCTTCCAGCTTTTCCAGAACCTGCTGGAAAGCCTGCGGGAGACGGTGACCGAACAGCTCGCGCAGGTCCGCCCGATGACCGAGGAAGAGCGCCAGAAGATGATGCAGGAGCTGCGCCAGCAGCAGGAGGCGATGCAGCGCGCGCTCAAGGCCCGTGCCGACGCGGCCTCCACCCAGGCGGCCCTGCCGGACGAGAACGCCACCGCCCCCGATGGCGCGGCGCCCGCGTTCGACGAGACCGATCCGACGACCTGGGGCAATCCCGGCCGCAACGATCCGTGCCCCTGCGGTTCGGGCAAGAAGTTCAAGCACTGCCACGGCAGCCTGACCTGACCCGAGTCGCAAATGGTTAAGAAAGGGGTGTCCGTGACCCACGGGCACCCCTTCGTTTCTTGCATTATCCCGTGACAATTCCTTAATTTTTTCGCCAAATAGGCGAAACGCCGCGATCTGTCCGCCTTGCAGCCCAACGATGGCCACGTTTCCGAGCGATTTTCGTCCCCGACCCTAAAGGACAGGAGCCAAGGAATGTCCAAGCTGCTGGAACTGACGAAAAACCACAAGAAGAGCCTCGTGCTTGGCGGCGTCACCCTGTGTTGTGCGCTGGGGATCGGCTACATCATGCAGTACGGCGTGGCCCTGCCCGGCCAACAGCAGGCGCTGGCCCCCACCGGGCAGCAGGTCGCCGTGACCGGCGTGACGCCCACCTCCTCCGGCAACATCGGCGCCGCGCGCTCCCCGCTGGCCGAGGACATGGGCACCACCAGCCCGGCCCCCGTGACGCTTGTCGCCGCCCCCGCTGTTGCCGCGATGCCCGGTGCCATGACCGGAATCCCGGCGATGGCACCCCGTGCCCCCGAGCCCGAGGTTGAAGAGGAGGCCGTGATCACCCTGGCCGCCGCCAATGACCGCGACATGGAAACCCTCCCCGCCCCCTCGCGGGAACCGGCCCCCGTGGCGTCCTGCGACATCTCCATGACAGCCGCTGCGACCGCCGGCGCGATGGTCGACCTCACGCTCTCCGCCCCCTGCAACGCGTCGGAGCGCGTGACCCTGCACCACCACGGCATGATGTTCACCGACGTGACCGACGCTGACGGCACCCTGAACGTGACCGTTCCGGCGCTGGCGGAAAACGCCCTCTTCATCGCCAGCTTCGCCTCCGGCGACGGCGCCACCGCGATGACCGAGGTGTCTTCCCTGCCGTTCTACGACCGCGTCGTGGTGCAGTGGAAAGGCGATGCCGGTCTTGGCCTGCACGCCCGCGAATTCACCGAGGACTACTTCGGCCCCGGCCACATCTGGTCCGGCGCGGCAGGCGACCTCGGCTCTGCCGCAAAGGGCAACGGCGGTTTCATGACGGTGCTCGGCCATTCCGATGCCCCCGATGCCCTGCGGGCAGAGGTCTATTCCTTCCCGACCGGCACCGCTCAGCGCAGCGGCGACGTGCACCTGACCGTCGAGGCAGAGATCACCGCAACCAACTGCAACCAGCCGGTTGAGGCGCAAACCCTCGAACTGCGGGGCGACGCCAAGCTGCGGACCCGCAACCTGACGCTCGACATGCCAGACTGCACAAGCGCCGGTGACTTTCTTGTGTTGAAAAACCTCGTCGAAGACCTGACAATCGCCGCGAGGTAACGACAAGCCTGACGAGGACCTTCATGACGATCAGACGTGCGGCGGTTTTCGCCGCACTTTTCCTTTTCATGCAGGTCGCTTCGGCGTTTGCACAGGACATCGTGCTGCGGTCCCGCGACGGCTCCATCGAGCTGAGCGGCAACCTCCTGGGCTTCGACGGCGAATTCTACCGCATCGACACCCAGTTCGGCGTGCTGACGGTGGACGGCTCCGGCGTCAGCTGCACCGGCATCGGCTGTCCCTCCCTTGTCGACTACGTGGCCGAGATCGAGGTCTCCGGCTCCGCCACCATCGGGCGGGTCCTCCTGCCCGCCCTTATCGAGGCTTTTGCCCTGCGCAACGCCATGTCGGCAGAGCGGACAAAGGTCGACGACACCCATTTCCGCTACGACCTGACCAGCGACGACACCGGCAAGACGGTGGGGCGATTCCACGTCCACGTCTCCAACACCGACGAAGGCTTTGCCGACCTTCTGGCGGACGACGCCGACATCGTCATGGCCCTGCGCGAAATCCGCCGGGAAGAGGCGCGCCGCGCGCGCGAGGCGGGGCTGGGCGACCTGACGCTGTCCACCCGCTCGACGGTCCTGGCCCTCGACGCGGTGGTGCCGATCGTCGCGCCGGGCAACCCGGTCGACTCGCTGTCCATGTCCGATCTCGTGGCCATCCTCTCCGGCAGCCAGTCGAACTGGCAGGCTTTCGGCGGCCCCGACGCGCCGATCACCGTGCACATGCGCGACGAGGCCTCCGGCCTCGCGCAGGGCATCGAGGACCGCTTATTGAAGCCCGCCCGCGCAACGCTCGGCCCCGCGCGGCGGCACCGCTCCAACACGGCCCTGGCGACGGCGGTGACGCGCGATCCCTTCGGCATCGGGCTGGCCAGCTTCTCCGACATCGGCAACGCCAAGGCGCTGGACCTCACGGGGCCTTGCGGCTTCCAGATGCGTGCAGCGCGCCGCGCCGTAAAGACCGAGGACTATCCGCTGACCGCCCCGGCCTTCCTCTACGTGCCTGCCCGGCGGCTGCCGGCGCTGGCGCGCGACTTCCTGCGCTTCACCCGCAGCCCGCAGGCCCAGATCGTCATTCGCCGCGCCGGTTTCGTCGATCAGGCCGCCGAGGAGATCAGCGCCGACCTGCAGGGCGACCGGCTGTCCAACGCCATCCTCACCGCGCAGGGAGAGGGCGGCCTGACCACCCTCAAGCGCCTGACCGGCACGCTGGTGCCCATGCGCCGCCTGACGACCTCCTTCCGGTTCGAGACCGGCTCTTCCCGGCTGGATGCGCAGTCCCGCTCCAACGTGCTGCAACTGGCGCACGATCTGGAGGCCGGGCGTTACGACGGGCGCAAGCTGCTGTTTGTCGGCTTCTCCGACGGGGCCGGGCCTGCGGATGCCAACCTGACCATCGCCCGCCGCCGCGCCGAGGCGGTCAAGGCCGCCGTCGAGGTCACCGCCGAAACCGCCGACCTCAGTCGCGTGGAACTGGCCCTCGATGCCTTCGGAGAGGCGATGCCCATGGCCTGCGACGACACCTCCTGGGGGCGGCAGGTGAACCGGCGTGTGGAAGTCTGGGTGAAGTGACGCCCTGACGCGGCCTAAAGCAGCCCCTCCGACCGGAAGCTCAGCTCCCGTGATTTGCCGATCACCAGGTGGTCGTGCAGCACGATGCCCAGCACCTCCGCCGCCGCCTGTATCTGCGCCGTCATCTCGATGTCCGCCGACGAGGGCGTCGGGTCACCCGATGGATGGTTGTGCACGAGGATCAGCGCCGAGGCGTTCAGTTCCAGCGCCCGCTTGACCACCTCGCGCGGGTAGACCGGGACGTGATCCACCGTCCCGCGCGCCTGCCGCTCATCCGCGATCAGCACGTTCTTGCGGTCGAGGTAGAGCACCCGGAACTGCTCGATCTCGCCGTGCGCCATGGCGGTCTGGCAATAGGCCAGCAGGGCGTCCCAGCTGGACAGAACCTGCTTCTGCATCACCCGGGACCGGGCCAGCCGATGGGCCGCCGCCTCCACGATCTTCAGCTCGCAGACCACCGCCTCCCCCACGCCGCTGACCTCTGCCAGCCGGGCGGCGGGGGCCGACAGGACGCCGTTGAAATCGCCGAAGACCTCCAGCAACTGCCGCGCCAGCGGTTTCACGTCGCGGCGGGGGATCGCCCGGAAGAGCACCAGTTCGAGCATCTCGTAATCCGGCAGGGCATCCGCCCCCCCGGACAGAAAGCGTTCCCTCAGCCGGGCGCGGTGATCCTTGATGTAGGACGGCAGCTTCTCCGCCGGTGCCAGTGCGGCCAAGGGCGCCTCCTCGTGATCGAAGAGCGCCGCCTGTGAGTCGGAGAAGGATCGCGCGCGGGTCATGCTGCCAGCCTGCACCGCGCGCCGTGAACAAGTGGTTAACTCGTTTCCTCGACCTTGCCGGAGGCTTCCTGCGGATTGCGGCGGTTGTAGGTGGCCACGCGCCAGACGTAGATCGCCACCAGCCCGACGACGACAGCCGTCGACACCGGGTCGAGCCATGCCGACACGACGTCGTAACCGCTTTCCAGCCAGTACCCCGCCATCGTCAGCGCCGTGGTCCATGCGAAGGTGCCGACCGCGCTGTAGGCGAGGAACTTGCCCCGGTGCATCCTACGCACCCCGGCGGGAACCGAGATCAGCGTCCGCACGGTCGGGATCAGGCGCCCGATCAGCACGGCGCTGCCCTTGTGCCGGTCGAACCAGCCGTTCGCCCGGTCCAGCTCGTCCGGAGAGATCGACAGCCAGCGGCCGTGCTTGTGCGACAGGCTGCACACCCGGTCGAAACCGATCTTGCGCGCCATCCAGTACCAGAGATAGGCCCCCGCAAGCGACCCGATGCTGCCGGACACGATCACCAGCCACAACGACATGTCGCCCCGCGCGGCGTTGAACCCGGCCAGCGGCATGATCAGTTCCGAGGGGATCGGCGGGAAGACGTTCTCGAGGAACATCAGCAGGGCGACGCCGAACGCGCCCATGCCGTCGATAAGGCTCGTGATCCAGTCGAACATCCTGTGCGCCGCTCCCCAATGACTCGGTAAATGACTCTAGGGTGAACCCCGGGTCGGTTGAAATCGTTCCAAGTGTCTCTCCTGTCGGCAATTTTCCGGCAAGACCGCCCCTCAAGACAAAGGGCGGGACAGATGATCCGCCCCGCCCCGAAGATGTCACAGGACCCCGGCCGCTTGGCCGGAGCAGCCCGCGGGGCCTCACCCCTTCATCGAATCCCAGAAGTTCTTGACCGAACTGAAGAAGCTGGAGCTTTCCGGGTTGTTGTCCTCGGACAGCTCGTCGAATTCCTTCAGCAGTTCCTTCTGGCGCGCGGTCAGGTTGACGGGTGTCTCCACCGCAAGCTCGATGAACATGTCACCGGCCAGACCGCCCCGGAGGGCAGGCATCCCCTTGCCGCGCAGACGCATCTGCCGACCGGACTGCGATCCGGCAGGGATCTTCACGCGCGAGCGGCCGCCGTCGATGGTCGGCACCTCGATGTCGCCGCCAAGTGCTGCCGCAGTGATCGACACCGGAACGCGACAGTGCAGTTCCGTGCCCTCACGCTCGAAGATCTTGTGCGGCTCCACCTCGATGAAGATGTAAAGGTCGCCCGGAGGGCCACCCCGCATCCCCGCCTCGCCTTCGCCGGCCAGCCGGATGCGCGTGCCCGTCTCCACCCCGGCCGGGATGTTGACCGACAGCGCCCGGTCCTTCTGGACACGGCCCGCACCGTGGCACTTGCCACAGGGGTTCTTGACGATCTGCCCCATGCCCGAACAGGTCGGACAGGTCCGCTCGACCGTGAAGAACCCTTGCGTCGCGCGCACCTTGCCCATGCCCGAACAGGTCGGGCAGGTGGTGGGTTCCGATCCGCCCTCGGAGCCGGTGCCGTTGCAGACACCGCACTGGACGGAGGTCGGCACGTTGATCGTCTTGGCCATGCCGTTGAAGGCATCCTCAAGGCTGATCCGCAGGTTGTAGCGCAGGTCGGCGCCGCGCGCCGCCCGCTGCCGTCCACCCTGGCGGCCGCCCATGAAGTCGCCGAACAGATCGTCGAACACGTCCGAAAAGGCGCTGGCGAAATCCGCGTTGCCGTGGGCACCGCCACCGGGACGCGGACCGCCGCCCATGCCGCCGTCAAAGGCCGCGTGGCCGAAACGGTCATAAGCCGCCTTCTTCTCGGCGTCCTTCAGGACGTCGTAGGCTTCGTTCACTTCCTTGAAGAGTGCTTCGCAGTCAGGGTTGTCCTTGTTGCGGTCCGGGTGCAGCTCCTTCGCCTTGGCCCGGTAGGCCTTCTTCAGCTCTTCCGCAGAGGCGCCCTTTTTGACCCCGAGCACGTCGTAATAGTCACGCTTGGACATTCAAGTCCTCCTCTCGGCCCGAACAATCTGACCCTCGGTCAGAACGAAAGGGCCGGCCCGGCATCCGGACCGGCCCCTTCTGAGTTTCCGGGCGCGTGCCTCAGGCCCGCTTGTTGTCGTCCAGATCCTCGAAGTCGGCATCGACGATGTTGTCGTCGTCCGACGCGGAGTTGCGGCTGTCGCCACCCATGTCCGCGTCGTCGTTGCCGCCTTCGGCCTGCGCCTTGTAGATCGCCTCGCCGAGACGCATCGCCGCTTCGGTCACGTTCTGGATGCCCGACTTCAGCTTGTCAGCCGTGACGTCGTTCTTCTCCAGGTCGTCCTTCAGCGCGGCAACCGCCAGCTCGATGGCTTCGATGGTCGACGGATCGACCTTGTCGCCATGCTCCTCGATCGACTTCTCGGTCGAGTGGATGAGGCTTTCCGCCTGGTTCTTCGCCTCGACAAGCTCCTTGCGGGCCTTGTCGCCTTCGGCGTTCTCCTCGGCTTCGCGGACCATCCGTTCGATGTCGTCGTCCGACAGACCGCCAGACGCCTGGATCGTGATCTTCTGTTCCTTGTTGGTGCCCTTGTCCTTGGCCCCAACCGACACGATGCCGTTGGCGTCGATGTCGAAGGTCACTTCGATCTGCGGCATGCCGCGCGGTGCCGGCGGGATGTCCTCGAGGTTGAACTGGCCGAGCATCTTGTTGTCGGCAGCCATCTCGCGTTCACCCTGGAACACGCGGATCGTCACGGCGTTCTGGTTGTCCTCGGCGGTCGAGAAGACCTGGGACTTCTTCGTCGGGATCGTCGTGTTGCGGTCGATCAGGCGGGTGAACACGCCACCCAGTGTCTCGATGCCCAGCGACAGCGGGGTCACGTCCAGAAGGACCACGTCCTTCACGTCACCCTGCAGAACACCAGCCTGGATGGCGGCGCCCATCGCGACGACTTCGTCCGGGTTCACACCCTTGTGCGGCTCCTTGCCGAAGAACTTGGTCACCTCTTCGATGACCTTCGGCATGCGGGTCTGACCGCCGACCAGAACGACTTCGTCGATGTCGGAGGTGGTCAGGCCTGCGTCCTTCAGGGCCGCCTGGCAGGGCTTGATCGACGCCTTGATGAGATCGCCGACGAGGCTTTCCAGCTTCGCACGGGTCAGCTTCATCACGAGGTGCAGCGGCGTACCGCCGGAGCCCATCGAGATGAACGGCTGGTTGATCTCGGTCTGGGTCGCGCTCGAAAGCTCGATCTTCGCCTTCTCGGCCGCTTCCTTCAGACGCTGGAGCGCCATCTTGTCCTTGCGAAGGTCGACGGAGTGCTCCTTCTTGAACTCGTCCGCGAGGTAGTTGACGATCCGCATGTCGAAGTCTTCACCGCCGAGGAACGTGTCGCCGTTGGTGGATTTCACTTCGAACAGGCCGTCGTCGATCTCGAGGATGGTCACGTCGAAGGTGCCGCCGCCGAGGTCATAGACCGCGATCGTCTTGGCGTCCTTCTTGTCCAGACCGTAGGCCAGTGCGGCTGCCGTCGGCTCGTTGATGATCCGCAGCACTTCGAGACCGGCAATCTTGCCCGCGTCCTTCGTGGCCTGACGCTGGGCGTCGTTGAAGTACGCCGGAACGGTGATGACCGCCTGCGTGACTTCCTCGCCAAGGTAGGACTCGGCGGTCTCTTTCATCTTCTGCAGCGTGTAGGCAGAGATCTGCGACGGCGAGTATTTCTCGCCGCGAATCTCGACCCATGCGTCGCCGTTGCCGCCGTCGACGATCTTGTACGGAACGATGTCCTTGTCCTTCGTCACCTCGGCGTCGGTGGTGCGACGGCCGATCAGGCGCTTCACGGCAAAGACGGTGTTTTCCGGGTTCGTCACCGCCTGACGCTTCGCGGGCTGGCCAACCAGCCGCTCGTCTTCGGTGAAACCAACGATCGAAGGCGTCGTGCGCGCGCCTTCGGCATTCTCGATCACCCGGGCCTGGCTGCCATCCATGATGGCGACGCAGGAGTTGGTGGTCCCGAGGTCGATGCCAATTACCTTACCCATGTTTTCGATCCCTTTTTCAAGTTCAGGCGATACCGCGAGGCCATGGACCCGTTTCGGCATCCGCGCCCCGCATCGGTTGACGCGGGCGGTGGCCCCGCCAGCGCGTTCGGAGGGTATATAAGGAGGCCCTCCACCTTTGCCAAGCGTCCGCGAGGGGCCAATTTGCGTGGATTCGGGCCTTCCGGGACGTTCATTACGCGACAAATCCTTGGCAGATCGTTTTCAAGGCGCCAGATGTGACGCATGGAGCGTATTTCCCGCCAAGGTTTCGAGATTTTCCCCGCGGCCCTCGACCGCGCCGCCCAGGAACGGGTGGTGGCCGACGTCCGCAAGGTGCTGGAACAGGCCCCGCTTTTCCGCCCGCGCACCCGCCGCGGGCCAATGTCGGTGCGGATGAGCGCGGCCGGCCGGTTCGGCTGGATCAGTGACACGAAGGGCTACCGCTACGAGGAAACCCACCCCAACGGCACGGCCTGGCCCGCGATCCCCGACAGCATCATGGCGCTCTGGAACACCTACGCCAAAAGCCCGCGCCCGCCGGAATGCTGCCTGATCAACTGGTACGCCGAAGACGCCCGCATGGGGCTGCATCAGGACGTGGACGAACAGGACTACGACTGCCCGGTGCTCTCGGTCTCGCTGGGCGACGACGCGCTTTTCCGCATGGGCGGGGAAAGCCGCCGCGATCCCACGCGCTCCGTCCGGCTGGCGTCGGGCGACCTCGTGCTGCTCACCGGCCCGTCCCGCCGCGCGTTCCACGGCATCGACCGCCTGCGCCCCGGCACTTCCACGCTGTTCCCCGACGGCGGACGGCTGAACCTGACCCTGCGCGTCGTCACCTGAGCCGCTTGGTCACGGGCCGCGGCTTGGAGGGTGGGCCGCTGGTGCCCGCCGGGGCACCAGTCGGGGCGCCCGTAAAGCGGCGGCTCACTCGCCCAGCGTGCAGCAGCCCGACAGCACCCGCCGGCCCTCGCCGGACAGCACCACGGACACATCCAGCCCGAAGGCCCGGTCCGACATGCCGTCGTTGCATTCGGCGCGCTGGATGATCGCCGTGACCGCGCCCGCAGGCCCGCTGCCGTCCACCAGGTATTTCTCCAGCGGTGAAGGCATCCGGCTCAGCCCGCCGATTCCGTAGCCGTCGCCCTCCATGTTCTCCGGCGAGGTCAGGACCGCCGTCGCGCCCGGCGCGATCCGCAGGTTCCAGAACGGCTCCGTCCCGAAGCAGCCAAGCGCGCCGGCCTCGGCCAGCGTGCCGCCCGGCTCCGCCTCCAGGAACCGCAAGGCCGCCCAGCCCGCCCGCTCGCCTGCGTTCACGAGGCCCCAGCCGCCCTCTGTCCGGATAACCTCGACCCCGGTCGCACCGGGCGCCAGCGTGCCAACGATTTCCGTATCCGCCGCAGGCCCCGCCCGCACGTTCAGCACGTCGTCCGCCGCCACGCCGGTCACCCGGTGCAGCGCCGGAAGCGACCCGTCCTGCGCCGCGGCCGAAACCGCCGTCCAGAGCGTTACCAGAATTGCCAGAAATCCGCGCATTGTCCCTGCCCTCCCATAGGCCGGGGCGCAGCAGTCCTCAGCGCCGCGCGCCCCAGGAAACCGAGGCATGCTTGCGGGTGTAAAACTCCCCCATCAGCCCGATCATCACCAGGACGATAGACAGGTAGAACGCGTATTCCCAGCTTGAATTGCGCGGGACGTAGTTCACGAAAGCATAGCCGCGGGACTGGTCGATGGTGTGGAACAACGGGTTCCAGTCGAACATAACCAGCATGTATCCCGGCAGCGTGTTGGCCACGAACATCTTGCCCGAGGCGATCATGTTGGCCCGCTGGTAGACCGTCGACAGGATGCTGACCGGCGTCGGGAACCACGGCTTGACCGCCAGCACCACCATGCCGATCGCCGCGCCCGAGAACCACGACAGCAACAGCATCGCGAGACACCCGATCGGGTCATAGATCTCCTGCATGACGAAGGGGTTGAAGGCCACGTCGTAGACGAAGAGGATCGCAAACAGCGACAGAACCTGGATATAGAGCGTCGACACCATGGCGGCGGCGATGGCGATGGCCGTGTTCATCGGCGCGTGCTGCATCATCGGACTGGCGGGCCCTTCGGATCCGGCGACCGCGCCCATCGTCTTGGTGTGCGTCATGTAGAGGAAGACGCCCGTCATGATGTAGATCATGAAGTCGCCCCGCAGCGCGGCGCTGCGCATCCCCATGATCTGGAACATGAAGTAGAAGGCCAGCACGAAGATGATCGACTGGAGCATGTTCATGAAGATCGCCATGAAGGCGTTGCCATGCGCCTTCCGCACCGCGCGAACCGAGTTGTGATACACCAGTTCGGCGATGTTCAACGCCGAGCCCAGACTGGACTTCGGTCGCGTTGTTGATTGAAACATAGGCCTGCTCCGTGATGCGCGTGCATTCTGCAGCGCTCTGCTCTGCCATATCGTGCGGCATCCTTGCCGTTCTTTGTAAACGGCAGCATAAGGCCAGTAGCGTTGCAAATCAATAAATCGCCGCCGGACGCGGGACCGGGGCGCCAAAGGAGCTTTCCATGAATTATTCGGAACTGATGACCGTCATGCGCCGCCTCGCCCTCGAAGCGGGCGACAAGATCATGGAAATCTACGACTCCCCCGATTTCGAGGTGAAGACGAAGTCGGACGCCTCCCCCGTGACGGAGGCCGACGAGGCCGCAGACGCCCTGATCTCTGCCGGGCTGCGCGAGGTCTTCCCCGACGTGGCGCTCGTGACCGAGGAGCAGGCCGCCTCGCATGACACCTCCGCCATGACCTTCCTGATCGTCGATCCGCTCGACGGCACCAAGGAGTTCATCAAGCGCCGCGGCGACTTCACCGTGAACATCGCGCTGGTCGAGGAAGGCGTGCCCACGCGCGGCGTCGTCTATGCCCCTGCCAAGGGCCGCATGTTCTACACCAATTCCGTCGGCCACTCGGTCGAGGAAATGGGCCCCTTCGACCCCGCCACCCCGGGCGAGACAAAGCCGATCCGCGTGACCGAGCCGAACAACGACTCGCTGATGGTCGTCGCCTCGAAATCGCACCGTGATCAGGCCACCGACGACTACATCGCGCAGTACAACGTCAAGGACATGACCTCCGCCGGTTCCTCGCTGAAGTTCTGCCTTGTCGCCACCGGCGAGGCCGACCTTTATCCGCGCCTCGGCCGCACGATGGAATGGGACACCGCCGCCGGGCACGCCGTGCTTGCGGGTGCGGGCGGCAAGGTCGTGCGCTTCGACGACCACTCCGCGCTGTCCTACGGCAAGGACGGCTTCGCCAACCCGTTCTTCATCGCCTTCGCACCCGGGGTCGACCTGAAGAAGGGCTGACCATGGCCTTGCCGGTCAGCATCGTGGTGGTCAGCAGGCACCGGCCCGCTGCCCTCATGCGCTGCCTGACCGGCATCTCGCAACTCGACTATCCGGGTTTCGAGGTCATCGTCGTCACCTGCCCTGCCGGGCTGGCGGCGCTCGCGCAGCGGGCGGATGCGGACCTGATCAAGCAGGTCCCCTACGACGAACCCAACATCTCGGCGGCCCGCAATCTCGGGATTTCCCGCGCCGCCGGCGAGATCGTCGCCTTCATCGACGACGACGCCGTGCCCGAACCGCTCTGGCTGACCCACCTCGCCGCGCCGTTCGACATCGCAGAGGTCGCCGCCGCAGGGGGCTTCGTGATCGGGCGTAACGGCATCACCTTCCAGTGGACCGCACGCACGGTAGATGCCACCGGCCAGGCCACGCCGCTCGACGTGTCGGACACGCAGCCGACCGTGCTGCACCCCACCCCCGGCCGCGCGATCAAGACCGAGGGCACCAACATGGCGCTGCGCCGGGACGTGCTGGCCCGGATGGGCGGCTTCGATCCCGCGTTCCGCTTCTACCTCGACGAAACCGACCTGAACCTGCGGCTGGCGCGGCGCGGGCTGGCGACGGCCATCGTTCCGCTCGCGCAGGTGCACCACGGCTTTGCCGAAAGCGCCCGCCGCGCCCCCGACCGGACCCCGCGCGACCTGACGGAGATCGGCGCCTCGCAGCAGGCGTTCCTCCGCAAGCACTGTCCGAAAGAGGCACGCGCCACCGCATGGGACCGCTTCGTCGGGGACCAGCGCGCGCGGCTTCTGGGCTACATGCAGCGCGGGCCGCTCGATCCGCTGGACGTCCGGCGCCTGATGCGCGGACTCCGGCGCGGCGGACGCGAAGGCGCGGAGCGCATCCTCGACCGCTGCCCCGAAATCCCCCGCGCCGCGCAGGGTTTCCTGCCCTATCCCGGACGGCCCGGCGCGCCGCGCATCCGGCTGTCCGGACACATCTGGCAGGCGGCGTCTCTGCGCAGGACCGCCGCCGCGAAAGCCGCCGAAGGGGCCATCGTTTCACTCTATATAATGAGCCCCGGAAGCCGCTATCACCGCGTGGCTTTTACCGAGTCCGGCGTCTGGGAACAGACCGGCGGACTGTTCGGGCGAAGCCTCCGGAAAGGCCGTATCTGGCAGGCCTGGAGTTTTCAACGCAGGGTTGACTCAGAAGTGCTTCGGACACAAAACGTTCGTGGTTAACGTGCCCATTTATTGGCGTCACCCCACTAAATGTGCCATAAATTGGAACCAAACTACTGGCGTTTTCATTGGTTGCACGCGAAGGTCCGGTCAACCTCAAGACACCGATTTCGAAATGACCATCCGATAGCAAAAAAGGAGCATACGGATGCCCAAAAAGGTCACCAAGGCAATTTTCCCGGTTGCAGGCCTCGGAACCCGCTTCCTGCCCGCGACGAAGTCCGTGCCGAAGGAGATCATGACGCTCGTGGACCGTCCGCTGGTCCAGTACGCCATCGATGAGGCGCGTGCAGCAGGCATCAAGGAATTCATCTTCGTCACCTCGCGCGGCAAGGGCGCGCTCGAGGACTACTTCGACCATGCCCCGCAGCTCGAACAGGAGCTGAAGAGGAAGGGCAAGGACGAGCTGCTGAGCATCCTGAAGTCCACCAACATGGACTCCGGCGAGATCGCCTATATCCGCCAGCACAAGGCGCTCGGCCTCGGCCACGCGATCTGGTGCGCGCGCAAGCTGGTCGGCAACGAACCCTTCGCGGTCATGCTGCCCGACGACGTCATCGCCTCCGAAAAGCCCTGCCTCCAGCAGATGGTCGAGGCCTACGAGGAAACCGGCGGCAACATGGTCGCGGCGATGGAAGTCCCGCAGGAAAAGACCAAGGCCTACGGCGTGCTCGACGTCGAGGAAGACATGGGTTCCATGGTCAAGGTGAAGGGGATGGTCGAAAAGCCGGAACCGAAGGACGCACCGTCCAACCTGGCCGTCATCGGCCGCTACATCCTGTCGCCGCAGATCTTCAAGAACCTGAACGCGAAGCAGACCGGCGCCGGCGGAGAGATCCAGCTCACCGACGCCATCGCTCAGGAGATCGGCAAGGAGGACGGCGGCGTCTACGGCTTCCGCTTCCGCGGCCAGCGCTTCGACTGCGGCTCCAAGGCGGGCTTCCTCCAGGCGACGGTCGCCTTCGGCCTTGCCCGCGACGACCTCCGCGAAGAGCTGGAAGGCTATCTCCAGGAACTGATGTCCACCCGCAAGGCCGCCGAATAAGACCGTGACGAACGTTCTGGTTACCGGCGGAGCCGGGTACATCGGCAGCCATGCCTGCAAGGCGCTGAAGGCTGCAGGCTTTACGCCGGTGACATATGACAATCTTGTCACCGGCTGGCAGGACGCGGTGAAGTTCGGCCCCTTCGAACAGGGTGACCTGATGGACCGCGCCCGGCTGGACGAGGTGTTTCGCAAGTACGAACCCGCGGCCGTCATGCACTTCGCGGCGCTCAGCCAAGTCGGTGAGGCCATGGCAAAGCCCGGCATGTATTGGCGCAACAACGTCTGCGGTTCGCTGACCCTGATCGAGGCGGCGGTGGCCGCCGGCTGCCTCGACTTCGTGTTCTCCTCCACCTGCGCGACCTACGGCGAGCACGACAATGTCGTGCTCGACGAAAGCACCCCGCAGGAGCCGCTGAACGCTTACGGCGCGTCGAAACGCGCGGTAGAGGACATCCTGCGCGACTTCGGCGCCGCGTACGGCCTGCGCCACGTCATCTTCCGCTACTTCAACGTGGCGGGAGGCGATCCTGAGGGCGAGATCGGCGAACACCACCGCCCCGAAACCCACCTGATCCCCGTCATGCTCGAGGCCGTCGACGGCCAGCGCCCGGCGCTGACGGTGAACGGCACCGACTACGACACCCCGGACGGCACCTGCATCCGCGACTACGTGCATGTCTGCGACCTCGTGGATGCGCATGTGCTGGGGCTGAAGTGGCTCAAGGACGGCAAGGGCAGCCGGGTGTTCAACCTTGGCACCGGCAAGGGTTTTTCCGTGCGCGAGGTCATCACCGCCGCGGGCACCGTGACCAACGCCGAGGTCCCCTCTTCCGACGGCCCCCGCCGGGCCGGTGACGCGACAAAGCTGGTCTCCGGCTCTGTCCGCGCACAGGAAGAACTGGGCTGGGTTGCGCACCGATCCACGATGCCGCAGATGATCGCGGATGCGTGGCGGTGGCACCGGAACGGGCACTATGAAAAATGACGGAATCGGGCAGGCGCGTCTCCTCGAGGTGACGCGCCTGGTCTCGCGGGCCGGCGACCGGTTGACCGGCGTCGACCGCGTTGAATACGCCTATCTCGACTATTTCGTCAAAGACTCGTCGGTGCCGTGTTTCGCCATCTTGCGGACCGCCGTGGGCTATCTGCTTCTGGACCGCGCGGGCATGGCCGACCTGCGCGACCGCGTGCGGGACAACCGGTGGGGCCCTCCCGACTTGCTGTCACGCTTCCGCCGGAAATACACGGAAAACCGTGCGGCGGCGGAATCGGACGTGCGCCGTGTTGCACTGGCCCGCTGCCGCTCGACCCGGCTGCCGAAGATGCTGGGGCGTCACCTGCCGAAGGGCACGCATTACTTCAACGTCGGCCTGACCACGGCCACCCGCCGGTTCCTCGACGCGCTTCGCACCATCCAGCCGACGATCGCGACCATGCTGCACGACACCATCCCGCTCGACTGGCCTCAGTTCTGCGACGAGCGCAACGGCAAGCGCTTCGCCGACTTCTTCGACCGCATGATCGACTATTCCGATGTGATCCTGTGCAACTCGAAAGTGACGGAGGACGACGTCCTGCGGTGTGCCGCCCCGCGCACGCCGCGCACCGTGACCGGGCATCTGGGAATCGACGTGCCCGTGCACGACGTGAAGCCCGCCCCGCCGCCGGGCGAGAACCCCTATTTCGTGATCCTCTCCACCATCGAGATCCGCAAGAACCACAGGCTGCTGCTGGACATCTGGGACCGTATCCCCGACGCCGATCTCGTCATCATCGGGCGGCGGGGCTGGATGAGCGAGGACGTCTTTGCACGTCTCGACCAGAAGCCGCCCCGCGTGTTCGAGTACAACAACCTCGGCGATGCGGAGGTCTTCTCGCTGGTCAAGGGCTCTGCCGGGATGCTCTTCCCGTCCTTCACCGAAGGCTACGGCCTGCCGCCGCTGGAGGCCGCGGTGATGGGCGTGCCGGTGATCTGCAACGACCTCCCTATCTTCCGCGAAGTGCTGGGAGATTATCCCGTTTACGCGAACGTCAATGACAGTTATCTATGGATCGAGGCGATCAGGAAGCTGGCACAAGACCACAAGGCAGGCGTTGCGACGCAGCCCCCCATGGTGCCCCCGACGTGGGACGACCATTTCAAGGCAGTCTTAACGCACCTCTGATAGCCGGAGCAGAGGCATTCGACCGGGACGCCGGCCGATGAGAAGGGCAAGAGACGTTGGGTGCTTGGCAGTCATACAAGCTGCGGCTGCGGAGGCGACGCTGCCGTATTCGCGCGTTCCGTAAACGCCGCGACCTGAGGCCCGTAGCCGACCGCACAGCCGACATCCGCCCCTCCGACCTGCTGCTGTTCTCCACCCAGCGGAACGAGGGCGTGCGCCTGCCGTACTTCCTCCAGTATTACCGCGAGATGGGGGTGAACCACTTCCTGTTCGTGGACAACGACAGCGACGACGGCTCGCTCGACTACCTGCGCCGCCAGCCGGACGTGTCGGTCTGGACCACCCGCGCCAGCTACAAGCGGTCGCGTTTCGGCGTGGACTGGATGAACTGGCTGCTGATGAAGTACGGGCACGACCACTGGTGCCTGACCGTCGATCCCGACGAGCTTCTGCTTTACCCGTTCTGCGACACCCGGCCCCTGCGCGCCCTGACCGACTGGCTCGATGCCTCGTCGATCAAGTCGTTCTCGGCGATGCTGCTCGACATGTATCCCAAGGGGCGGATCGACCTCTATCCCTACAGCGCCGGGCAGGACCCGCTGGAGATCGCGAACTGGTTCGACGCCGGCAACTACACGATCTCCAAGAACCCGCAGTTCGGCAACCTCTGGATCCAGGGCGGCCCCCGCGCCCGCATGTTCTTCACCGAGATGCCGGAGGCCGCGCCCGCCCTCAACAAGATCCCGCTGGTCCGCTGGGACCGCAAGTACGCCTACATGTCCTCCACCCACAACCTGCTGCCGCGCGGGCTGAACCTGATCTACGACGAATGGGGCGGCGAAAAGGCGTCGGGCGTGCTCCTGCACACCAAGTTCCTCGACACCTTCTCGAAGAAGGCCGAGGAAGAGCTTGAGCGCCGCCAGCACTACGGCGCCTCCCGCGAATACATCGCCTACGCCGAAGGGGTGAAGGAGAACCCCGACCTCTGGTGCAAGTGGTCGGAGAAGTACATCAACTGGCGCCAGCTCGAGATCCTCGGCATCATGTCCAAGGGGAACTGGGCATGAGCGTCGGCATCGTGATGCTGGTCCACACCGCCTTCGACCGGGCCGAACAGGTGGCGCTGCACTGGGCCAAGGGCGGCTGCCCGGTGGTCATCCACGTCGACAGCGCCGTCCCCCGCGCCAGCTACAACGCCTTCCGCGAACGCCTGTCGCAGACACCGGGCATCCTCTTCTCGAAACGCCACCGCTGCGAATGGGGCACCTGGGGCCTGGTCGCCGCCTCGCAGGACGCGTCCGAACTGATGCTGAAAAGCTTCGAGGAAGTGCGCCACGTCTACCTCGCCTCCGGCTCCTGCCTGCCGCTGCGCCCGGTGGAGGAGCTGACCAGCTACCTCGCCGAGCGCCCCCGCACCGACTTCATCGAAAGCGCCACGACCGCCGACGTGCCGTGGACGGTGGGCGGGCTCGACCACGAACGCTTCACGCTGCATTTCCCCTTCTCCTGGCGCAAGAACCGGATGCTCTTCGACAGCTTCGTCGAGCTGCAGCGCATGACCGGCTACAAGCGCCACATCCCCAACGGCATCATCCCGCACATGGGCTCTCAGTGGTGGTGCCTCACGCGGCAGACGCTGTCGGCCATCCTCGGCGATCCGGAGCGGCGGCGCTACGACGCGTACTTCAAACACGTCTGGATCCCGGACGAGAGCTATTTCCAGACACTCGCGCGGGTCTATTCCACACAGATCGAAAGCCGCTCGCTCACGCTGTCGAAGTTCGATTTCCAAGGCAAGCCGCACATCTTCTACGACGACCACCTGCAACTGCTGCGCCGCTCCGACTGCTTCGTGGCGCGCAAGATCTGGCCGCACGCCGACCGGCTCTACGATGCCTTCCTCACCGACCCCAACCGCGCCATGTCGCGGCAGGAACCCAACCCGGGCAAGATCGACCGCATCTTCGCCAAGGCGGTGGACCGCAGGACCCGCGGGCGCCCCGGCCTCTACATGCAGTCGCGCTTCCCGAACTACGGCTGGGAAAACGGCGTGACCGCCGGCAAGTACTCCGTCTTCCAGGGCTTTTCCGAGCTGTTCATCGACTTCGAGCAATGGCTGGCCCGTGCCACCGGCGCGCAGGTGCACGGCCACCTCTACGCCCCGGAACGGGCAGAGTTCACCGGCGGCCAGACGCTCATCAATGGCGCCCTCTCCGACAATGCCAGGCTGCGCGACGCCAACCCGCGCGCCTTCCTGACCAACCTGATCTGGAACACCCGCGGCGAACGCCAGTGCTTCCAGTACGGCCCCCGCGACAACCCGCAGATCCTCTGGCCGGTGTCGCGCGACCCCAACGCCCAGATCTCGGTGATTTCCGGCGCCTGGGCGGTGCCGCTCTTCAAGTCCAACGCCAACTTCGCCGACATCCGGGCGGAGGCCGCGCGCCTCCAGAAGGTCGAAAGCCGGATGCTCGACACGCTGCGCAGCCCGGACGTGAAGGCCCGCATCCGCATCTGGTCCATGGCCGAATTCATCGAAAGCCCGATGGAGCCGCTGCAGGTCATCATCGACGAGATCGGACAGAAATCCCTGCGCCGACTGGCCGAAGCGCCGAGGCTTGAAGACCTGACCGGCTTCGGCCAGTTCCTGCAGAACCTCAAGAACCAGGGCATGCACCCCTACCTGATGGGCGATTTCCCCGTCGATCCCGCCCCGCGCAACAGCCGGGGCACCACGCGCAAACCCTACCTCGTAAAGAAATAATCCATGCCCAAGTTCGATTGCTTCGTCGTCTTCGCCGAAATGCGCACCGGCTCGAATTTCCTCGAAGCCAACCTCAACGCCTTCGACGGGCTGTCCTGCTTTGGCGAGGCGTTCAACCCGCATTTCATCGGCTACCCCAACGCCACGGACGTGCTGGGCATCGTGCAGTCGGAACGCGACCGCGACCCGGAATGCCTGCTGACCCAGATCCGCATGGCGACACCCGGCGGGCTGGGGGGCTTCCGCTATTTCCACGACCACGACCCGCGCATCCTAGACACGCTGCTGACCGACCCGAAGATCGCCAAGATCGTCCTGACCCGGAACCCGGTCGACAGCTACGTGTCGTGGAAGATCGCCCGCACCACCGGCCAGTGGAAACTGACCAACGTTAAGAAGCGCAAGGAGGCGAAGGCCCGCTTCGACGCGCGCGAGTTCGAGGCGCATGTGAACGGGCTGCAGGCCTTCCAGGTGAAACTCCTGAACGCCCTGCAGACCACGGCGCAGACGGCCTTTTACGTCGCCTACGAGGACCTGCAGGACGTGGCTGTGATGAACGGGCTGGCGCGCTGGCTCGGCTGCAATGCGCAGCTCGACAGCCTGAACACCGCGCTGAAACGGCAGAACCCCGAACCGCTGTCGGAAAAGGTCGAGAACTTCGACGAGATGCAGAAGGCGCTCTCCCGGCAGGACAGCTTCAACCTGACGCGGACGCCCAACTTCGAACCGCGCCGCGGCCCGGTCGTGCCCGGCTACCTCGCCTGCGCCAGGACGCCGCTCCTCTACATGCCGATCCGCTCGGGCCCGGAAACCATGGTGACGGACTGGATGGCGGCGCTCGACGACGTGAACCCCGGACAGCTCACCGGCGACTTCACCCAGGGCAGCCTGCGCGCCTGGAAACGCGAACGCCCCGGCCACCGCAGCTTCACCGTGATCCGCCACCCGCTCGCCCGCGCGCACGAGGCCTTCTGCTCGAAGATCCTCTCCACCGGCAAGGGCAGCTTCAGGGGCATCCGCCAGACGCTCCGCCGCGTGCACGCCCTGCCGATCCCCGAAGGCGAACCCGGCGCGGACTATGACGTGAACGCCCACCGCGAAGCCTTCACCGCCTGGTTGCGCTGGGTGAAGGCCAACCTCTCCGGCCAGACCGCCGTCCGCGTCGACGGCCACTGGGCGACACAGGCGCAATCCATCCAGGGCATGGGCGACTTCACCCTGCCCGACATGATCGTCCGCGAAACCGAAGCCGCCGACTACCTGCCCGCGCTCGCCATGCAGGTCGGCCACCCCGCCCCGCCGGACCCCGAATCCGTCCCGAACAAGGCCCCCTTCGGCCTCGCCCAGATCTACGACGAGGAGATCGAAGCCCTCGCCCAGGACGCCTACCAACGCGACTACCTGAATTTCGGCTTCGATACCTGGGGCTGACGCATTCGGCGTCAGCGGTACGAGGGGCTCCGCCCCTCGCGCTCCCCGAGGTATTTCCGCCAAGATGAAGGGCGAGGCGCGTGCATCTTCATCTTGGTCCAAATACCTGAATTCCACGTTTCGACGTGCCGCCGATCAGGCAGCTTGGGCCGATGGGACATTCGGGTTGAAGGGCCGGCGGGAGGGCGAATGGCGAAGCCAGAGTCCCGTCCTGCCGGCAGTCGCGGGCTCAGGCGGCCTTGACCGTCTCGAACTCCGTCAGGATCGTGAAAAGGGTGGCCGGGTCGGGATTGGCGCGTAACTTCGTGCAAAGCCCCGCGTCCCGCAATGTGCGTGACACCAGCGCCAGCGCCTTCAGGTGTTCGACCCCCGCCTCTTCGGGCGCGAAGAGCGAGAACACCAGATCCACCGGCTGCCGGTCGACGGCGTCGAAGTCGATCGGCCGTTCCAGCAGCATGAACACACCCAGCACCTCGTCGAGGCCCGACACCCGCGCGTGCGGCAGGGCGACGCCGTGGCCGACACCCGTCGGCCCCAGCGATTCCCGTTCCATCAGGGCTTCGACGACCCGCTGGGCATGCAGGCCATGGGCGCTTTCGGCGAGGTCGGCGATGTCATGCATCAGCCGCTTCTTCGACGAACAGGAGCCCATGACCTTCACGGCATCCGGTTTCAGCAGATTGCTAAACTTCATCATCCAGCCTCTGGAGAAAATCGGTTACCGGTCAACACGGGATACGGATCATGGATCGATCCAGCCGATGTTGCCATCGTCGCGCCGGTAGACGACATTCACTCCGTCTTTCTTTTCGTTCCGGAACACCAGCACCGGGGCGCCGGCCAGTTCCATCTGCATCACGGCTTCACCGACGGACAGGGAGGGAATCTTGGTCTCCATCTCCGCCACGATGATCGGCTGAAGCGTTTCGGGTTCGGCAGCGTCGTCTGCGCCATCGTGCGCGAGGATATACGAAGAGGCCCCGAGAAATTCAACAGGTTCCGTACGGTCCTTGTGGTGGTCCTTCAGACGCCGTTTGTAGCGCCTCAGCTGCTTGTCCATCTTCTCGGTGCAGGCGTCGAAAGCTGCATAGATTTCAGTGGCATGGCCCTTCGCAGCGGCATTCAGCCCGCTCGAAAGGTGGACGACGGCCTCGCACACGTACTCATGGGCCGCCTTGGAAAAAATCACGGTCGCGTCGGTCGGGCGCTGGGAATACTTCTCCAGCACCGAGCCAAGCTCGGTCTGAACGTGGGTCTGCAAAGCTTCGCCAATGTCGATTTGTTTGCCCGTGATCTGGTAACGCATGATCCGTCCTTCTCTCTTATCACCAGACACTTCCTCCGGGGGCGCCATACCCCCGGCCGGAAAGGTGCCGGTTCAGGAAAGGCGCCCGCATGCGGTCAGCGCGCTTCCGACCCGGAAAGCCGGGAGTCGGAAGATCTGACATGCCGCAATACAGAGCACCATGTTGCCATTTGAGGTGGAAAGCCCCTCGTGTGTCAATGCAAACCGGAGTGACAGAGTGGTTCAAATCCGGGCGTCCGCCGACGCTCATACGACAGATTTGCGAATTTTTCGTGCACGGGGCAAAGGATGCTGCGCCGCGGCACGCCACAGGGTCACACAAGGCGGAAATTGTCGCCCAGGTAGACGCGGCGCACGTTCTCGTTCTGCACCACCTCTTCCGGGGTCCCCGACATCAACACCTGCCCGTCGTGCAGGATGTAGGCCCGGTCGACCAGTTCCAGCGTCTCGCGCACGTTGTGGTCGGTGATCAGCACGCCAAGGCCGCGCGTCTTCAGGTCCGCCACCAGGTGCCGGATGTCGCCCACGCTGATCGGGTCCACCCCGGCAAAGGGTTCGTCCAGCAGCAGGTACTTCGGATCGGCGGCAAGGCAGCGGGCGATCTCCACCCTGCGGCGCTCGCCGCCCGACAGCGCCAGCGCAGGCGCGCGGCGCAGGTGCTCGATGGAAAACTCCCCCAGCAGCTCCTCCAGCCGCTCGCGCCGCTTGTGGGTGTCCGGTTCCGAGATATCCAGCACCGCGCCGATGTTGTCCTCGACGCTCAGTCCCCGGAAGATCGACATTTCCTGCGGCAGGTAGCCGATGCCCAGCCGGGCGCGGCGGTACATCGGCAGGTAGGTGGCGTCGTGCCCGTCGATCAGCACTTCGCCCGCGTCGGGGTTCACCAGCCCCGCGATGGCGTAGAAGGACGTGGTCTTCCCCGACCCGTTCGGGCCCAGAAGGGCGACCACCTCGCCCCGGTCCAGCCGCATGGTCACGTCGCGGATCACCACGCGCTTCCGGTAGGCTTTGCGCAGGTGGCTCACACGCAGGCCGCTGTCGCCTTCGGTCAGTCGCAAGTCAGGTGGGGACATCCGCGTTACTGGCCCCCGTCCTGGCTGCCCTGCTGCAACACGGTCTTCACGCGGCCGGACATCTGCGCCGTGCCGTCCTCGAGGTTGACCACCATCCGTTCGGAGGTCATCGCGCTGTCGCCCTGCGTCACCAGCACGTTGCCGGACATCACGATCTGGCCGTCATCGATGTTGTAGTCGGCGCGCTCGCCTTCGGCGGCTTCCTCGCCGCGCACCACGATGACGCCGCCGGTCGCCTCCATCCGGGTGATCTCGGACCGCTCTTCGGAATAGATCACCAGCACGCGCGGCGCGGCGAGACGCATGTCGCCCTGAACGATCACCACGTTGCCGGTGTAAAGCGCCGTGCCGTCCGACTGGTTCACCGACAGGGAATCCGCCGTGACCTCGACCGGTGCACTGGTGTCCTGACCGCCCCCGCCGAAAGACACCTGCGACTGCGCCAGCGTCATGGCCGGAATAAGGGCCATGCAGATCGCCGCGAAAAATGCCTTGGTCATTCGTCAACTTCCTTGTCTGCGGGCCGGTATATCATCTTCACGCCGCCGGTGAAGTGGATTTGCACCGCGCCATCCTCGTCCGCCGGGGCAATGACCATGCGGCCCGCCTCCAGCTCTTCCGCCGGTCCGTTGCCCTCCACCGGGCCGAGGCTTTCGGCGTTCACGGAGTCGAGCGCACTGACCATCGCGTTCGTCGTGAGGACATAGCCCAGCGAGCTTTCAATGCGAACGCCATCGTCGAGGTAGGCCTTCCGTTCGCCCTCCCGCATCGTCGCCTTGCTGGAGTCGAGCTGGATGACCGATCCGTCCTCCATCTGCATCCGGGCAGAGTACCGATCGGCCAGGATGTCGCCATCCTCCAGCGGCCAGGCCCGGCGCGCCGTCATGGTCAGCAGGCCGCCGTCGCGCGTGGTGCCGGAGTAATAGGGATCGGACACCCCTTCGGTGGCGGTCTCGCCCTGCCGCAGCGCCTCGGCGAAGGGCACGTTCTCCAGCACCTCCCGGTCGGAGGCCAGAAGGAAGATCGTCGACAGCATCGCCAGCGCGGCGATCGGCAGGAGGATCTTGAGCCACGCGATCAGGCGGGAATAGCCCCCGCTCGCCCGGGCCATGGCTCAGGCCCCCGCGCTGCGGCGGCGCCAGACGGCGGACGCGGCACGGGGCATTGGCGCCTGGCGGTCAGACCTTCGCGAAGATGCGGTTTCAGACATGGGCAAAGATGTCCGTATCGGGCCAGCCTGCCAGATCCAGCTTTGCCCGCGCCGGCAGGAAGTCGAAACAGGCCTGGGCGATCTCCGTCCGGCCCTCGCGCTCCAGCATCGCGTCCAGCACGGTGCGCAGCCGGTGGAGGTGCAGAACGTCCGAGGCGGCATAGTCCTTCTGCGCGTCGGTCAGCGTCTCCGCCCCCCAGTCCGACGACTGCTGCTGTTTCGAGATATCGACGCCCAGCAGTTCCTGGGTCAGCGACTTCAGCCCGTGGCGGTCGGTGTAGGTCCGCACCAGCCGGCTGGCGATCTTGGTGCAGTAGACCGGCGCGGCGAGCGCCCCGAAGGCATTGTACATTGCGGCGATGTCGAACCGCCCGAAGTGGAACAGCTTCAGCACGTCCGGGTCCGCAAGCAGCCGGGCGAGGTTGGGCGCCTCGGTCTGGCCGCGCGCCACCTGCACGAGGTGCGCATTCCCGTCCCCCGCCGACAGCTGCACGACACACAGCCGGTCGCGGTGGGGATGCAGGCCCATCGTCTCGCAGTCGATCGCCACCACCGGCCCGAGGTCGAGGTCGTCGGGCAGATCGCCGTGGTGCAGGTGATTGGCCATGTCAGCGCGCCCCTCGCGGTGGAAACTGTCTGGGACGACATATCCGCAGGCCACAGGTCTTTCAACTCAGCCCCCGGCGGAGGCTTGCCACAATTGGCCCCTGCGGAACTGGGAAAAAGGCAGCCGAAGGGCAGATTCGGGCGGAAATGCGGCGGAGATCGGGTGCGATTCGGGCACCGATTCTCACGCATTCCGGGCCTCTGTAACATTCCGTGATCAAAAGTGCTCTCCCGGGAATTGTTTTACACCCCTCGATCACGCGCGCGTTACGGGTGTTCGGTCAACTGTGTGCGATCGGCACGTTTCAGGCCCCCAGACGGGCTTTTACCCGGGGGCAGGTTTCCAAACGGGAAACGATTTCCCGATCCATCCTGCCTCCACGCCGCAAAGCAGAATGACAGTATCGCAAAACTGCATATATTGACCGGATTATTGTCAACTGATGACGCGCAATCGCGTCATATTCGTCCGTGAAATTTGACCTATCCTTTTGCGACGTAAGGCCCAAAAAATACCACTTCGATGATACTCGTTAGGATACCACGCAACCTAATCGTGTAGACGAAATCATGCGAAATTTCGGGTGTTTTCGGGCGCTTCCCAACAAGCCAGATCAACCAGAAAGTGTATGAAAAAGCGTTTGTTGACCGGATTTTAGCCCGGGGGCATAAGAGCCTTGTCGCGTGGTTCTGACATACTTCTGCCCAGTTCCACTTTCCACGGCACTTGGGGGTTGGTGCTTCCACTTTGGGAGTATTGAGGTACGTCTGCTGCGATCTGCCTTGAAATGTTATCGGTAATCTGACCGTCGCCTGAAACGGCCCGGTGTTGTGTAACGCGCATTCTGCGCGACAGCGAAGCTATGCCGAAAAACTGGATCACTGCTGGTGTGCCTCCCCGTCTTTCACGACGCACAGGAGGTCATCATGACACTGCATATTCGTCAGCCGTTGCCGACGGCGAAATTCGAAGCGCTGATTGACGAAACGCTTTTCTGCAACATTGGGGCCACCCCGTACCGCGACGTGCTGAAACGCGCGCTCGACATTGCGCTGGTCCTGCTGGTCGCGCTGCCCGCCGTCCTGCTCACCCTGATCTTCGCCGGCCTGGTCATGCTAGACGGGCACGGGCCCTTCTACAGCCAGCAGCGGGTCGGCCGGAACGGCCGCACCTTCCGCATGTGGAAGCTGCGCAGCATGGTGCCGGACGCCGACGCCCAGCTCAGCGCCTACCTCGCCGCCAATCCCGAAGCGCGCATGGAATGGGATCTCACCCAGAAGCTGCGCCGCGACCCGCGGATCACGGCGATCGGGCGGATCATCCGCAAGACCTCGATCGACGAGCTGCCGCAGCTCCTCAACGTTCTTGTGGGCGACATGTCCCTGGTCGGTCCGCGTCCGATGATGCTGAACCAGCGCGAGATCTACCCGGGCACCGCCTACTACTCGCTGCGCCCCGGCATCACCGGTTTCTGGCAGACCTCGGTCCGCAACGAGTCGAGCTTCTCCGAGCGCGCCCGTTTCGACACCGACTACCTGCGCGACCTGTCCTTCGTCACGGACCTCCGCGTCCTGCTGAAGACAGTGCGCGTGGTTGTCCACGGCACCGGCTGCTGATCGGGCAACCGTTCGGCACCGCGTTCGATGACCGAAGGGCCAGAGCCTCTGCACCCCGCAAGCGTTCTTGCGGGCCGTGACGGTCGGCCCCCGGACGGGCGCAGGCAGGGTGCAACGAACGTGACACATGTCCGCGCTGAACGCGGCACACCAAAGCGCCTCCCGGCAAGGTTTGAACCGCGCCGGGTTTGCCGGAGGCTGATTTGTCTTAGTTACGCGGCCATGCCTGATGTTTCCCGAGCAGCGTAGAAGTTTGCCTCGGCCTCTGCGGGCGGAATGTTCCCGATGGGTTCGAGAAGGCGGCGATTGTTG
>NZ_JBRBWD010000005.1:0-41372 GCF_052825245.1 Sagittula sp. | reverse complement strand
TCATAAGGTTCAGCGGCCCCCGCGAGCCGCGGTAGGGGATGGTCACGACCAGAGCCTTCTGCCGCCTGCTCAGCGTGCTGAAATCTGGTACTGCCCAGTCGAGGCCGACCAGCCGTAGGAGGCTTTCAACGAACCCCGTCGTCTGCCGGAGGGCCATGCCGAAGAGGACTTTCATCGTCAGGCACGTCTGGATCGCGGCATCGCTATACTGTGGCTGTCGGCCTCGCTTGCCGGTCGGCGGCGGCACCCAGACCATGTCCGGATCGAACCAGATCTTCAGGGACCCAAGCTGCTTCAGCGCTTCGTTGTAGGCCGGCCAGTTCTTGGTTTTGTAGCTCGGTGGGATGGGTCTGCCTATGCATACCAGCTACTACGCTGGATTCACAAGATGAACCCCTCGCTCGACCTTTGCGCAACAAAGCCGCGCCGAGCCAAAACCCTCGCCTATGAACTGGCGCCTATACCTGAGCCTGCCGGTGTTTCTTGGGAAAAACAATCAGGTGCGGGCGTAGACGTCCTCGTAGCGGATGATGTCGTCCTCGCCGAGGTAGGACCCGGTCTGCACCTCGATCAGCACCATCGGCACCTTGCCGGGGTTCTCCATCCGGTGCACGGCGCCCAGCGGGATGTAGACCGACTGGTTTTCCGTCACCAGCTTCACCTCCTCGTCCACCGTCACCTTGGCCGTGCCCTGCACGACGATCCAGTGTTCGGAGCGGTGGTGGTGGGACTGCAGCGACAGCGCGGCGCCGGGGTGGACGTGGATGCGCTTCACCTGGAACCGCTCGCCGATCACGAGGCTTTCGAACCAGCCCCAGGGGCGGTGGTCCACCGGCAGCTGCGTCGCCTGCTTGGCGCCGCGCTCCTTCAGGACCTTCACCGCGGTCTTCACGTTCTGCGCGCTCGACATGTCGGCCACCATGACCGCGTCGCGCATCGCCACCGCGACCACGTTCTTCAGGCCGATCCCCACCAGTTCCTGGTCGGGGTCCTCGGCGCGCAGCAGGCTGCCTTCGCAGTCGAGCGCCGTGGCATGGGCCGAGACCGCGTTGCCGTCCTCGTCGCGGTCGGATTCCAGCCAGACGGATTCCCAGCCGCCGAGGTCGGTCCAGTGCCCCTCGAAGCGCACCGCCGACAGGTTGCCGGCCTTCTCCATCACCGCGTAGTCGATCGACTGGTCCTCCACCGTGGCCCAGATCGCCGGGTCGATTCGGGTGAAGTCGAGGTCTTCCTTCGCCGCCTCCATCGCCTCGGCGACGCGGGCCAGGATGGCGGGGGCATGGGTCTTGAACGCCTCCACCAGCACGGAGGCCTTCGCCAGGAAGACACCCGCGTTCCACAGGTAGCGGCTGTCGGCAAAGAGCGTCTCGGCGGTGGCGGCATCGGGCTTCTCGACGAAGCGTTCCAGCCGGCAGAGGCCGGGCGCGCTTTCGGCCCCGGTCTCGAGCCAGCCATAGCCGGTCTCCGCCCGCGTCGGCACGATGCCGAAGGTCACGATCTGGCCTTCGGCGGCGGCCTTGGCGCCCAGCTTCACCGCGTCGCGGAACATCTCCGGCTGCGGCACCGCGTGGTCGGAGGGCACGAGCAGGATCATCGCCTCCGGATCCTTGCGCAGCGCGAAGAGCGCGGCGGCGGCGGCGGCGGGCGCGGTGTTGCGGCCCTCCGGCTCGATCAGGATGCCCGCGGGCTTCACCCCCAGGGCATCGAGCTGCTCGGTCACGATGAAGCGGAAGGGATCGCCGGTCACAACCAGCGGTGCACCGAATCCCTCGCCGGAAAACCGCCGGGTCGAGGCCTGGAACAGGCTTTCATCCCCGGTGACGTCGGCGAACTGCTTGGGATAGGACTTGCGCGACAGGGGCCACAGACGTGTTCCGGAGCCGCCGCAAAGAAGGACTGGAAAAATCATTTTCTCTCACCTGAAGGTCTTTTCCAGTAGGGCATAGTCACAGGCGAAGGCGGATTCCACCTTGCTCCGCATCCCGGCGTCGAAAAAACTGCCGTGCGAGAGTTTTGCGCCTATCATGAGGTCGCATGGCCACAGATCCATCGCCTTTCCGTCCCGCCCGCCGCTGCCCGATCCGGTGACGTTGCGGGCCTGCCGCTCCAGCCGGACGCCGCTGCGCTCTTCAACCAGAGCGAGCAAATCGTTGACCTGGTCGAGCCGGTAGAGCCGGTCGTAGGCGATGCCGTCGAGATAGAGCGCCTGCGGCCGCCAGTGCGGGTCGAGCAGGCACCCCGGCACCGAGGTCACGTGGTCGATGAACTGCCGGAAGGTGATGCCGCGGTCGTAATCCGGCGCCTCCGGCCCGGCCTGTCCTTTGGCCTGCGCCTGCACCGCCTCCACCACCGCGCGGGTGTGGAAGATGTTCGCGGGCACCGTGCGGCCGATCACGAACTTCTCCATGTAGGCCGACAGCAGCCGCCGTTCCGGATCGCGCAGCACCGCCACCTTCAGGACATCCGGGTCGCGGATCATCGCCTCCGCCTCTGCCTGCGGGTAGTCCGACAGCTGCGCCCCGGTGCGCACCCGGTCGGTCAGGGTGTGGATGTCGCGCGCCATCCAGTCGGCATGCGGCAGCCCGGCGCTGCGCACCATCTCGGACTTCAGCAGGGTGCAGGCGTTCTTGCCGATCGGACAATAGAGCATCCGGGCCGGAACAGAGACGAAAACCTGCGCCAGCGGCCAGCCCAGCGGGGTCTTGCGGGCGCGCGGGCCCTGGCGGAATTCCTCGGAGGCGAAGAGCATCCGGTAAAGCCGGTGCAGCGAGGTGAAGGGCGGCGCGGTGCGCGGGTTGGGCGGCCGGCCGAGGATCACCTCGTAGGCGGCGACGGCATCGGGCGGCAGGGGGGCAGGGGGCAGGGAAGCGGCGGGGGCTTCCGCCGCGTCCTCCTCCGGAAAGCCGGTCGCGGCGGTCATGCGGCATCCTGCGCGGCGGCGGTGCAGAGCGCCGGGTTCGACCACATCTGCACGCCGTCGATGGCCACCACCGGGCGCCCGCCCCGGAGCGGCGCGATGGCCGGGCGGTCGATCTCCATCCGCCAGCCGCGGCCGAGGAAATGCGCCTCCAGCGCGCCCTCGATGGTGCGGCTGTGGGTACCGATCAGCACCCGCCGCACCTGCCGGTCGAGCGCATCGGCATTGCCCGCGACAAAGGCGGTTTCCGCCCCCTGGATGTCGATGTGCAGGAGGTCGATGCGGCGGCCGCCCGCCAGCTCCTCCAGTGGGTAGCAGTCGAGCACCTGCACCTTCGGATCGGCCTCGGCCCGGGCCAGCGTCGCGGCGTCGGGGTCGAAGACCGCAGCCCCGCCCCAGCCCGCCGCCCCGGCGCGGGGAAAGATCGCCTTGCCGGGCCGCGCGGCGGCGATGCCGTGCACCAGCCGCCAGTCCTCAGGCCGGAAACCGTTGAGCGCCAGCGCCGCTTCCGCCTGCGCGAGGTGGCCGGCGTCGCCCTCCACCCCGACCAGCGTGAGCTCCAGCCCGCGGCGGCGCGCCGCAAGCCCGGTGTTCATCAGCCAGCAGCCCCAGCCGCAGCCCAGTTCGACCACGGTGAACCGGCCCTCCGCCGCCTCGACCGCGCGCAGGGCGGCGGCCCATTCGGCGATGTCGGCGTGCCAGTTGCCGGGGTCGGGCACCCCCTCGACGGTGCCCGCGAGCGGTTCGAGCACCGCCGGGCAGACCGCGACCGGCACCTTCAGCCCGAGGAAGTTGGTCACCGTCCCGGGCGCGGCGGCGGGCCGTTCGGCGGGGGCATGGCGGCGGAGCACCGCGATGGCGTCGAATTCCGACTGGTAGTGAAAGAGCGCCTCGTGCTGGGCATGGCCTGGGGCGGGCATCAGTCTCTCCTTTGCGGGCAGGGGCGGGCGGGAAACGGACCGGCGCGGCGCATCACTCCGCAGCCCTGCACCGGGCGCCGCCGTCCAGCTCCGCTAGGATCTGGCGCATGCGGGCGGCGTAGCGGCGGCCGATCGCGGCCTCCGAGAAGTCCCGCTGCACCCGGGCGCGCGCGGCGCGGGCGCGGCGGGCCAGTTCGCGGGGATCGTCGCGCATGGCGCGCATCTGGCGGGCGGCATGGGCAATGTCGGGCTCGGCCCATTTCTGGCCCGGCACCACGAAGATGTAATCGTCCTGCGTCAACTCCACCAAGCGGTAGTCCACCAGCCAGCAGGTCTCCTCGTCGCAGAAGTCCATGTTGCCGGAATAGCCCGTCGCCAGCACCGGCACGCCGAGGTTCATCGCCTCGATCATGCCGAAACCCCAGCCCTCCGAGCGGTGCAGCGAGATATAGGCGTCGGCGCCCTTCTTGAACTTCAGCAGGTCCTCGTAGCGCAGCGTCTCGTCGACCAGCGAGATCCGCGGATCGGCGGCCAGCGCCGCGTCCACCTGTTCCCAGATGGCCATCTGCACCGGGCAGGTCACCTTTGCCCGGTTCTGCGTCTTGATCACCAGCCGCACGTTATGGTTTTCGCCTACCGCTTCGCTGCCTGAGGCGGGTTTATCGCCTACCGCTTCGCTGCCTGAGGCGGGGGGGCCGTCCATGGGAAACGCCTGCGCGAAGGCCTGCAGCACCCCCAGCGGGTTCTTGCGCTGCACGAAGGAGAAGCTGTCGAAGGTCACGGCAAGGACGAAGGCGTCGTCGGGCACGCCGGTCTTCTCCTTCAGGAAGGCGCGGGCGTTGGTGCGGGTGATCTCCGGCAGGGCCTCGTAGGACATGCCGACATTGACCACGGGCCGGTCGGTGTGGGGCCGGTAGATGTCGACCCCGTACTGCGTCGACACCCAGATCTCGTCCATCAGGTCGAGCCCGAGATGGTGGCAGGCGGCGGGGCTGTCGAGTTCCCAGAACACGTAGCCGATGTTGTAGGCCCCCTCCATCACCTCCGGCTGGTAGGCGACGGACAGCGGCAGGCTCTCGGCGTTGATGTGGAAGAGGTTCACCCGCGCGGGCCGGTAATCGCCCGCGTCGCGCTCCGAGCTGAAGCCCTCGGGCGCGGGGTTGTCGAGGCTGTAGTCCACGGTGTTGATCGTCAGCCCCAGTTCGCGGCCCAGGGTGGCCTCGAGGCAGGCGGCCGAGAGCCGTGTCGCCTGGCCCAGCCCCGAGGCCTTCTTCACCGGGCCGATGATCTGGATGTCGACCGGGGGACCGCCGGGGACGGGCAGGCGCGCCGCCTCCAGCCGGTGGCCCTCGGCGGTGAGGGTGGCAAAGCGCAGCCCGTCCAGCTCGAACCCCTGCTGGCGCAGCACGCCGGCATAGGCGGCACGGGTCAGCCCCGGCATCGGGCGGTCGAGCTCGGCGCAGAACTCAGCCAGCGCGGTGGGGGTCGGGTCTGGCTCCGGGGGCTGGGGCCCGCGCAGCAGCCGCAGCGGGCCGCGCACCAGCGTCGTAAGCTGCGCCTCCGGCGGGGGCAGGATACCCTGCCGCGGGGCCAGCGCCGCCTCCAGCGTGTCGCGCGGCAGGTAACGCAGGAAATCCGGGCGGAAGAGCGCCATGATCAGCAGCGCGCAGGCCAGCCGGCGGCGGCCGTCCTCCTCCTCGAGCGGCAGCTCCGACAGCTCCGCCGTCTCCGCATGCATCCGCACCATGAACTCCGACGGCGCCCATGTCTGCCCGGCAAAGCGTTCGGGGACGTGGCTCAGCGCGGCGGCCATGTAGTCGGGCACGAGGCAATCCTCGCCGCCCACCGCCTCCGAATGGTTCACCGCCCACCAGAAGGCGGCCCAGGCGTACCAGTCGGGATTGTGGAAATCGATCGAGTGCAGGATCGGCTGCACCTCCATCATGAAGGACCAGGCGGCGCGCGACAGGTGGCGCGGCTGGCCGCCGATGACCTGCGGCGCGTTCAGCCAGGCGATGGTCTCCGCCGACATCGGCACCCGCAGGCTGCGCCGCATGGGCGCGTAGGAGCCAAGGTAGAACTTCAGGAAATGCGCCATGTCGCCGGGCCGCGCGGCGGGGTCGAACTGCGCATCCACCCGGTAGCGGTAGCGCATGTAGTCGGCATAGGCGAAGAGCGGCGCGGGCAGGGGGCCGTCGCGCCCGGGGGCCATGTAGTCGCGCGGCGCAAAGAGCCGTGCCTGCGCCGTGCTGCAGGCGGGGGCGGGGCGGGGCGCGGGCAGGGGCATTGCCCGGAGCCTCTCGGGCGAGAGCCGCTCCGCCAAGAGTTCCAGCCCGCCGTAGAGCCGCTTGCGCAGGGCGCTGCCGCGCAGCGGGGCCACCTCCGCGCCGGGGGCCGCCTCCACGATCTGCACCTGCTCGAGGAAGATGCTGCGGTCGCCCGAGAGTACGCGCAGGTCCACCCGCCCGGAGTTGGCCAGCGCGATGCGGGTCATTTCCGGCGTGACGGGGATGACGAAGCCGTGCCGCCCGTCGCCGACCCCGGCCTTTTCCAGGTCGCGGCGGTGCACGTTGGCGGCGACCTCGTGGATGCGCGCGCCCTGCACGAAGACTCCCACCCGCAGCATCTGCTGCCCGGCCGTCACCGGCTGCACCCAGCCGACGATCTCGCCGCCCATCAGCCCGTCGACGTAGCCGCGGAACCCGCCGTGGTGGTGGACGACGCGGGCGCGGAGCTTGCGCAGCCCGTCAGCGAGCGAGCGCATCGAAGTCCGCCTTCGCCATCATCGCCGCCAGTCCGCGCACGTCGACCTGCGGCTGCCAGCCCAGCCTGTCGCGCGCCTTCGTCGCGTCGCCGATCAGCAGGTCGACCTCTGCCGGGCGGTAGAACTTCGGATTGACCTTCATCACCAGCCGCCCGGTCCGGCGGTCGTGCGCCGTCTCCGTCTCACCCGAGCCCTGCCAGTCGAGCGCCATGTCCAGCGCGCCCGCGACATAGGTGAAGAAGTCGCGGATGGTGGTCGTCACCCCGGTGGCCAGCACGTAGTCGTCGGCCTCCTCCTGCTGGAGCATCCGCCACATGCCCTCGACGTAGTCGCCGGCAAAGCCCCAGTCGCGCTTTGCGTCCATGTTGCCCAGCTCCACCGGGGCGTTGCTGCCCCGGGCGATCCGCGCCAGCCCCTGGCTGATCTTGCGGGTCACGAACTCCTTCCCGCGCAGTGGCGATTCATGGTTGAACAGGATCCCCGAGGAGGCGTGCATGCCAAAGCTCTCGCGGTAGTTCACCGTGATGTAGTAGCCGTAGACCTTGGCCACGCCGTAGGGCGAGCGGGGATAAAGCCGGGTGGTCTCGCGCTGCGGCACCTCCTGCACGAGGCCGAACATCTCGGAGGTGGAGGCCTGGTAGAAGCGGGTCCCGGGCGAGAGCGTCCGCAGCGTGTCGAGGATGCGCACCACCGCCATGCCGTCGACATCGGCGGTATAGACCGGCAGGTCCCAAGAGGTGCCCACAAAGCTCTGCGCCGCGAGGTTGTAGAACTCGTCGGGCCTCGTCTTCTCGACCACGCGGAAGATGTTGTTGGGCTCGGCCAGGTCGAACTCGTGCAGCTCGACATCGCCGGTGATGCCAAGCAGGTCGAGCCGGGTGGTCTCCGGCTGCGAGATCCGCCGCACGCCGCCGTGCACCGCATATCCCTTCTCCAGCAGCAGTTTCGCTAGGTAGGCGCCGTCCTGCCCCGTGATGCCGGTGATGAATGCTGTCTTCATGTGTGGAACCCCGTTACCTCGGGCCCGTTGTCTCACCATCAAGGTTAAATGCGCGTTAAGCGCAAGTGAAGAACGAGCCTACTAGCTCTCGAAACGAGCAAATAAGGTTGCAACAAATTCTTGCGAAGAAGATTATTACATAATCCAACTTATAGGCCTTTAGTTTTGTAGCGGGGTGGATTCAAAAACGAAGTGCAAACTCTGTATGAAACCAGAAGTTTGCATGGAGGATGTGAATTGACCGCTGCTACCTGCACCTGACTTTCGAGGAACGCCGGAAATCCCGAAATGGTGTGAAGCCCAGATGTCGGCCCCGGAAATCGCGGCACGGCTGGGCCCCGCGCCTTCCACGATCTATCGCGAACTGCTTAGGAATGTCTTTGAAGACAAGGAGGTTCCAAGCCGAGCGCGAGAGCTTGGTTCCGTATGTCGGGCCTTTCGACGGCTTCCATGCAGTGCCGGCGTCTGTGTCCAAGACTTGCTGAGCTACTCCCCGATTGTTGGACAGTATCTGGCGTAAATTAAGCTACTCGTTGCACCTGCTGATCGGGTTGGTTGATATCATCTCTCTGCCAATAGACCAGCGCCGGTGGCTTGCCGCCGAGGGCCGAGTGAGGGCGCTGGTGATTGTAGAAGGTCATCCATTTCCGGATCGCCGCCTTCGTCTCTGACCCTGTCTCCCAGGCATGCAGGTAGACGCACTCGTATTTCAGGGTGCGCCACAGCCTCTCGATGAAGATGTTGTCGAGGAACCGGCCTTTCCCATCCATCGAGATCCGCACGCCCGACCGGCGGAGCCGATCCGTCCAGGCGAAGGACGTGAACTGCGAGCCCTGATCCGTATTCATGATCTCGGGCGGGCCGAACTTGTGGATGGCCTCGTTCAGCGCCTCGACACAGAAGTCGGCCTCCAAGGTGTTTGAGATCCGCCAGGACAGAACCTTGCGGGTGTGCCAGTCCATGATCGCCACGAGGTAAAGGAACCCACGCCGCATGGGCAGATAGGTGATGTCCGAGCACCAGACCTGGTTTGGGCGATCCACCCGCAGACCTCGTAGCAGGTAGGGATAGGTCTTGTGCCCCTTCGCCGACCTGCTCGTGTTGGGCTTCTGGTAAATCGGCATCAATCCCATGAGGCGCATCAGTCGCCGGATGCGCTTCTCGTTCACCGGGTGGCCGTCGTTGCGCAGGTGCCAGGTCATCTGACGAACGCCGAAGAACGGCGTCTCCAGGAACTGCTCGTCGATCCGCCGCATCAGGCCGAGGTTCTGTTCGGTCTCGCCCTTAGGCGTGTAGTAGAAAGACGAGCGCGCGATCGACAGCAGCTTGCACTGCTGGCCGATCGACAGATCCGGGTGGTCCGGCTCGATCATGCCGCGCCTCACTTTCCGCCCCAAGGCTTCAGCTTTCGTTCCAAAAAAGAGTTGGCCACCGCCAGCTCCCCGATCTTGGCGTGGAGCTCCTTCACCTGCTCCTCGTCAATCTCGGGCTTCTTGCGGCCCCCGCGCTCGAATACGCCCGATGCGCCTTCGAGCAGGGCTCGCTTCCATTGATGGATCATCGTCGGATGCACCCCGAACCGGCTTGCCAGCTCGGCGGCCGTCTCCTCGCCTTTCAGGGCTTCCAGCGCGACCTTGGCCTTGAACTCAGGCGCGTGCTGCTTCCGTTTCGACATCTCTGATCTCCTTCTCGTCGAAGATCAGCAGACTGCAAATCGTAGCTTATGTCAGCGTCCGAATTTCGGGGGGTAGCTCACCCTAGTCGACACATATCCCGGCCACGATCTCTCGCAGAGGGTCAGGCTTCAGAGCTTTCGCCGAATAACATCCTGCAACATCTCTCTGTCCAGCGTCCGGTCGGCGACGATCTTCTTCAGCCGACGCATCTCGTTAGGTAGCAACCCGCCGTATTATTTCTTTCAGTGGAAGTAAGTCGCCTGACTGATCCCCGCCTTGCGGCAGATCCCCATGATCGGCGTGCCTTGCTCGCCTTGCTTCAGAATGAACGCCTTCTGCGCTTCCGTGAACTTCGATGCCTTCATGCGATTCCGTTCTACTCCCAGTCAGGGGGATATTACGGAAAACTTCAATTTCAAACTGTCCAGTTTTCAGGGGGGCAGAACAACAACCTGCAGAATCTCATTATGAATGAGGGATCGGCAGAGGGCAGGTCACACCACATAAATTGAGCGGGCCCAATTTCCAGCACCTGTTGACAACCAAGAAGCCCCGAATATTCCTGAATTCAACCTCGTTGAGTTTCCAGCCGATCAAGGCAATCACTGCCCGGAATATCGATCTCAATCGACATCGTCGATCCGGGTTGATGAGCGCTTTCTATTCTAGGTGGCTAGCCTCTGTTCAAAAAACCCCAATCTCTTGTGTCTCTTTTTGGATATTGACGTTAGAAATTTTTCTCTCAGTTGGAAGTCCGGCATCATGATTTCTGACCTCCTTAGTTGTGCCTTCGAAAATTGGGACAACTAAGCACGGGTGAGATGTGATGACCTTTAGCCTATCATTTCGTTTCAGTCTTGGATATGGTGCTTTTATCGAGAAACATGAGACTGACTATGGCATCGTTTAATCTTGAAGAAATGTCCTTGGATGAGCTTAAAAAGCTGGAGAAGGAAGTTGGCAAGGCGATCAAAACCTTTGAATCGCGTCGTAAAGCTGAAGCACGCGCAGCTGCTGAGGCAGCCGCGCGCGAAAAGGGCTTTAGCTTGGCCGAGCTAGCCGAAGACCTGAAGGCAACTAAAACCGCGCCGAAATATCGACATCCTGAGAACCCTGAGCTCACTTGGACCGGCAGAGGGCGTAAGCCTTCGTGGTTCATTGATGCTCTAGCAGCGGGAACGCCCGCAGAAGATTTGCTCATTGAAGGCACATAAAGCCCCCGCCCTATGCTAATGCATAGGGCGGGAGTAACCCTTTGAAATCCCTAAAACCTCTTGACCTGCCCCCTGATTGCCCTCGCTCAGAAGTTAAGTCTGTTCCGGATTTGGTCCTTCTCTGACAGGTTAAAGTATTCCCGTGGCGTGAGCCTGTCGAGGTTCGTGTGGGGGCGATGGTGGTTGTAATCGTCTCGCCATGCCGAGATCAATTGGCGGACATGGCGCAGTCCAGAGAGGAGGTTCTCGTTGAGATGGCGCAATCGGGGCTTCGCTCCCGGTCCTGCCGGTGATCTTCTTTTCGGCGGGTATCAAGCCAGAGAGGATCAGAGATGGTTGTGCTATATGCCGGGTTGGACGTGTCGCTGGAACTGACCAGCATCTGTGTGGTGGATGAGGAAGGCCGGATGGTTCTGGAGGCGAAGGCTGCCTCGGAACCCGACGCCAGCGCCGACGCGCTGTGCGAAGCGGCGGGAGAGTTCGTGAGGGTTGGCCTCTAGGCGGGGCCGCTTTCGCAGTGGTTGCTCTTCGGCCTCAAGGATGCCGGCCTGCCCGCCGTGTGCCTCGAGGCGCGCCATGCGAAGGCAGCCATGGTCGCGATGAACCGGAACAAGAACGACCGCAACGACGCCCGGTCGATCGCCCAGCTGGTGCGATCTGGCTGGTTCAAGGCCGTTCATGTGAAGTCTCGCAAAAGCCAAGAGTTGCGCACGCTGCTGACGGCGCGAGAGTTCTACGTCAACAAGCTCCGAGACCATGAGAACGAGATCCGCGGCGTATTGCGTTCGTTCGGCCTGAAGGTCGGCAAGGTTGGGGCGCGAGCCTTTGAGGCCCAGGAGCTGGTTGCGGGGGAGCCCTTGCTCGAACTGTGTATCGAAACCCTGTTGGCAGGACTGGCAGCGATGAAGAAGGCGCTTGCCGAACTCCATCGCGCCCTACTGCGGCTGACCGAGAACGATGAGCTTTGCCGACGATTCATGACGATCCCTAGCGTAGTGCCGGTGACCGCGCTTGCCTTCAAGTCGACGATCGACGACCCCGCCAAGTTAAGAAGGTCGAGTGATGTCGGAGCGCACCTCGGGCTGACACCCCGATAATATCAGTCTGGCGAGACGGATGTCCGCGGTCGCATCGGTCATGTCCCGGGGCGTGGTGTAGCTGAGGCGGTCATCGGGTTTCTCGGTAGGGTCGGATTGCGAAAGCCAACCTGAACCGAGGGACGACCCCGATGACCAAACCCATGATGGACCTGAGAGAGCTCGTGGATGTTGGATGTCACTGAGAACTGACCCAGCGGCGATAGGAAATGTCACTGAGAACTGACCCATGTGGAACCCTCCCCCTGACGGGATTTGTCGGGGGTCATTGGAGTGATCGACATGGATATTTTGAGCGTCATTCGACGTTGGGCACTTCGGGATAAGTTGCCCATCCGTGAGATTTCGCGGCGGACTGGTCTGTCGCGCAATACTATCAGGCGTTACCTGCGTGCCGGGATCGTCGAGCCCAAGTTCAACGTGCCGTCGCGGCCGAGCAAGCTCGACGCGTACGCGGAGAAGTTGTCGGGCTGGTTGCTGGCCGAACAGCGCAAGTCGCGCAAGGAGCGGCGGACGGCAAAGCAGATGCACGCGGATCTGGTTCAGCTGGGATTCGACGGCTCCTACGAGCGGGTCTCAGCCTTTGTCCGCGCCTGGAAATCGGACCGGCAGCGGGCGCAGAGCACGACGGATCGCGGGACATTCGTGCCTCTGGTGTTCAAGCCGGGCGAGGCCTTCCAATTCGATTGGAGCGAAGATTACGCGATCATCGGGGGCGAACGGACCAAGCTGCAGGTCGCACACGTCAAGCTGTCGCATAGCCGCGCGTTTCTGGTCAGGGCGTATTTGCTGCAGACACATGAGATGCTGTTCGAGGCGCACTGGCACGCGTTCAGGGTCTTCGAAGGCGTGCCGGCCCGCGGGATCTACGACAATATGCGCACGGCGGTGGACCGTGTGGGCGTCGGCAAGAAGCGCGACGTGAATGCGCGCTTCATGGCGATGACAAGCCACTACGTATTCGAACCCGACTTCTGCAACCCGGCCGCCGGATGGGAGAAGGGGCAGGTCGAAAAGAACGTCCGCGATGCTCGCAGCCGGATGTGGCAGGTGATGCCCACCTTCCCTGATCTCGATGCGCTGAACCGCTGGCTGGAAGAACGGTGCAAGGCGCTGTGGGTCGAGACCGTACATGGCGGCTTGCCCGGGAGCATCGACGATGTCTGGCAAGCGGAGAAGCCCTCGCTGATGCCGTTGCCCACGGCGTTCGACGGCTATGTCGAGCAAAGCAAGCGGGTGTCCCCAACCTGCCTCATCACGTTTGATCGCAATCGCTACTCCGTGCCTGCCAGCTTTGCGAACCGGCCCGTCAGCCTGCACATCTACCCCGAAAGGCTGGTTGTCGTTGCTGAAGGGCATGTCGTCTGCGAGCACCAGCGCATCATTGAAAGGTCGCATCGGCAACCGGGCCGCGTCATCTATGATTGGCACCATTACCTCGCCGTGGTCCAGCGCAAGCCGGGCGCGCTGCGCAACGGTGCCCCGTTTGTCGAGATGCCGGAGGCATTCCGCCAGTTGCAGGATAAACTGCTCCGCAAGCCCGGCGGCGATCGAGAGATGGTGGAAATCTTGTCCCTGGTGCTCCATCACGACGAGCAAGTCGTGCTGTGCGCCGTGGACATGGCACTGCAGGCAGGCGTGCCGACAAAGACCCACGTATTGAATCTGCTCCATAGGCTGGTGGATGGCACGCCGACTGACCAGCCCGACGTGACGCCGCCTTCAAGTCTCGTCTTGACGAAAGAGCCCGAGGCCAATGTCGCACGCTACGATGGGCTGCGCACATCCGGAGGCAAACGCCATGCGTCATGATCCCGCCGGCGCTGCTATCGTCATCATGCTCCGCAGTCTGAAGATGCCAGGCATGGCGCAGGCCGTGCATGACCTCATGGAACAGGGTGCGCCTGCGTTCGAGGCGGCGATCCCCATCCTGTCGCAGCTGCTGAAGGCCGAAATGGCCGAACGTGAAGTGCGGTCCATCTCTTATCACATGAAGGCAGCGCGCTTCCCGGCTCACAAGGACCTGTCGGGCTTCGACTTCGCCGCCAGCGAGGTCAACGAGGCCCTCGTTCGGCAGCTTCACCGATGCGAGTTCCTGGATGCTGCCGAGAACGCGGTCCTGATTGGCGGGCCCGGCACCGGGAAAAGCCATGTTGCGACTGCCCTCGGTGTCCAAGCGATCGAGCATCACCGCAAACGCGTGCGCTTCTTCTCCACAGTCGAGCTGGTGAACGCGCTGGAACAGGAAAAGGCGCTGGGAAGGGCCGGGAAAATCGCCGAGGCGTTGGTGAAAACCGAATTGGTGATCCTCGACGAGCTCGGATACCTGCCGTTCAGCGCCTCGGGCGGCGCCTTGCTGTTCCACCTCCTCAGCAAGCTCTACGAGCGCACAAGCGTCGTGATCACCACGAACCTGAGCTTCAGCGAATGGGCCAGCGTCTTCGGTGACGCCAAAATGACCACCGCGCTCCTCGATCGCCTCACACACCGCTGCCACATCCTGGAAACCGGAAACGACAGCTATCGCTTCAAGGCCAGCTCGGAGACCGCGAAAAAGAAGAGGAAGGAGACGCCAATGTTGACCCCGTCATGAACCGACCGACATACTGACAGGCGGGTCAAATCTCGATGACAATGCTGGGTCAGTTCTCAGTGACATCCAACACTTCTGGAGCCTCAAGCATTTGCAACGCGAAGCCGATCGCGGTTAGACCAAGAAGCAGAAGGCCCACGGCGACGAGCGAGTAATGCAACCAAGCGTGATTGTAGAACGGGGTCGGTGCATAGCAGTCGCCACATCGCGTGGATCCGAAGCGCAATGAGTGATCGCATGCGCGGCAAGAGAAAAGCCTCAAGTCTTTCATTTTTCACCTCATAAACTGCTAAACTGAGACGGATGCAAGCTGCTTTACGTCTGGGGAAACATCAAGGTTTGTAAGAGCTGTTTAAAAGCGGCGAGTAACAAATTTGCGCCAGCTTTCTACGCTGCCGAATAACGATGCGGTGTAAAGACAAATCTCGCCTTGCTGTCATGTTGCTTGTGATCATATCGCGTTCCCTGACTTTAGCCTACGGCGGATGCCAGTCATCCAAGACACCCCGCCTTGTAACAGGAAATCTGTGCCCTCAGGCGTGCAGCTGTGTCAGGCGTGTCCGACATCGACGGCTGAAACAAGCCCGCGCTCCCGACGCGACAGAGTGCACGCTCAGTCTCGGTACCGGATTTCGGGCGGTTGAACCACACGGTGCAGCCGCTAACGATCAACGCGAGTGCCCAGATCAGAGCTGCGGCGGAGATCCGGTGCATCGCCTTGTCTTTGCGGCAAGGCGCCCACGACGGGAGCCAGCGGAACCGGCCAGTTTTCCTGCATCTTGGGCAGAACTCCCTGCGTTTCTGACAAGAAATCCCGCACGGCCGGAGGGCGGCACGCCTCAGCTCGCCGGACCTACCGTCGATCCAGCTGGCGAAGTAGCATAGCCCGGCTAGGTCTTTCTCCAGCATCGCCCATAAGCCCTTGATCTCAGACCGCACGTAGTCGCCCACCGGATAGCCCCGACGGGGTCCGGCAGGTACGGCAGCCTGGTGATTTTCCATTTGCACAGCTGGCGCAAGCTCAAGGTCATCTGCACCTCGGCATGGGTCAGCACGGTCTCGCACCACCGCTGCCAACGGTTGTATAGCATCTTGTGCGGGCCCAAATTTTGCGGAGCATCGAGCCGACGCAAATAACTGATATTAATAAGATTTATTTCGGACAGCACCCATCAATCATCGACGCAAGACCTGCCATGCAACGCAAGGAAGCTTGGTCCGAGGTGCGCCATCTGTGCGTCCGTCAGCCGAAAGAAATCGCTCATGTCACCGCTCGCGTTTCGAGCCGTGAATCAGAAGTCTGCGGCCAGATCAACAGTAGCCGCCCGGTTGCTACCGCGGATCAATGCGGCGGCGTCCAGTTCCATGGAAGCAGCTCGTCGAGCCGGTTGATCTTGTGATCATGGATGCGGTCAAGGATGTCAGCCAGCCAGGCTTGCGGATCGAGACCGCTCATCTTGGCTGTCTCGATGAGCGTCATCGCCCAGGCCAGCGTTTCGCCACCGCTGTCGGAGCCAGCGAAGAGCCAGTTCTTCCGCCCGATACCAATCGGGCGCATGGCGCGCTCGGCCGGTTTGTTGTCGATGCCGACACGGCCATCATCAAGGAAGAGCTCGAAGGACGGCCAGCGGCTGAGACCATAGCGGAGAACCTTGGCGGGAATGCGCAGCAATTGGACCTCGGCCCATACCTTAAAGGCTTCAACCATAGGGCGTGCTTGCGTTTGACTTGCAACTGCAGTTCGACCAGGACAGGTCGAGAGGGTGCAGGAGATTGTGGAGGTTAGGAAAAGGCGCCGAAATCCACCGGCAGGAATACCGCACCGCGATCCGGCGACCACAGAGCCTTCTTCTTCGGTTCGCGCCTCCAGCCATAGATCTGAGACCGCGTTATCTCGTGACGCCAGGCGACCTGGGTCACAGAAGCCCCGTCGACACCCAACTCCAGCAGGATCTCAAGCTTCTCATAGTCATTCCAGCGACGGCGTCGTTCGACACCCAGAACCCCGCCCAGCATGGCCCCTCCCGATAAGACACGTCGCTAACGACGTCGTTATGCACGTGTCTTAACTCACTGCGCCCCCGTCAGGCAGGCGGCCTCAATCGAGCGGCTACGATCAAGAAGCCCTGATCCTAAAAACCATCCAAGAAAACGGCTTACTCAATCAACGCGCTTTTAACAAAACTGCACCATCATTCCAAAAACAGGAGTGAATCATGCTGATAAAAGATAACAACTCGTTTCTGATGGCGTCCGGAGAAGGATCAAGAATCGAACTTAACTCAGCAGACTCACAAAAAGTAAGCTTTACTCAACTTTCGCAATCCACCGAGATCGGAGATCGACACCTCCATCTCTCCGAGAGCGTGAACTGGAAAGTTGGCGACAGAATAGCATTGGCATCGACGAGTTTGAAATCGAATGAAGCAGAAGTCTTTACCATCAAACATGTCTCTGTAGACGGAAGAGTCTTGGAGCTTGATCGCTCGGTAGGCCACTTCCACTCGGGCGTTCAAGAAGAGTATTCCATGGGAGATAAATGGTGGACGATGGATATGCGCGCAGAAGTTGCGCTGCTAAGTAGAAACATAAAAATACAAGGTGCATCCGACTCGTCACTAGATGGTTATGGAGGGCATACTGTCGTAATGAATGGGGCAGAGCAATACATCTCGGGTGTTGAGTATTACAACATGGGGCAAGCGGGTGCAGTTGGACGGTACCCGGCGCACTGGCATTCATTGCGTGACGACGGTTTAGGGCAGTACTTCAAGAACTCCAGCATTCATGGGTCCTTCAATAAGGGATTAACAATTCACGATACTAACAATCTAATAGTCACAAATAACGTAGTTTTTGACACCGTGGGACACGGATTCTTCTTTGAAGATGGAAGCGAAACAAATAATTATTTAATTGGAAATATTGCCTTTGGACAAAGAGCCGCCACATCAATAGAGGATGCTGCTATTGCATCAGATCACGTTCGGCCAACCAGCTTTTGGATCACAAATCCAAAAAATCATTTCATTGACAATCACGCCGCCGGCTCGGAGGGGTCAGGATTCTGGTTCACCGCAGAGGCAAATGTAAAGGGAGTATCTGCCTCTACCGGTGACTATGATGGGTACCAACCTCGCGCCCAAGCCGTTGGAACAATATCTGGAATAACCGCTCACTCAAATGAAGAAATAAACTTCTCAATGGGCTGGAGTATTTCCGATGACGGAAACCTCGATATGGGATCCCTGCTGTCCAGTAGAGATGAGGATGGAAATTTCAATAATTTCTCAGCAAATGATTTAACAATCTACAACGGCTCTGGCGACGCTCAACTTTGGATTCGTGCATTGGGTGGTGTATTCTCGGATGTAAAGGTTGCGAACGCGTCAGTAGGAGCTTTGCTAAGAGGGTATCAGATCATCAAAGATAGCCTATTTGTCGGGCGGACGAATGATCCTTCGTTAGACACCGGTCAAGAAGTACGACATGGCTTGCAACTTTACGATGAGGCGTTTGAGGTCGAAAACACCTTGTTTGCTAATTATGAAAATCTTGGAGATTTTGCATTCAGCGTACGCAGGGGGATCAGCGCTTCATCAAACTACTTATTGAAAGGAGTAGGATTTGATCACGTCCCCTCAGATAATATATTCTCAAATCAAGGGTACCGTGGTGAACGCATGGACGTACTAAATGGAACAGCAAGAGCGATAATGGATTTGGATGGGTCCTTATATGGCACCCCAGGCCTAATATTAACGCCAGTAATAAATGACCGAGCTCCAGGAGGCATTGATGTAATCGACCCTGGATTTAACTCTTCGGCCAATGCAATTTTGTCAGACAATGGGAAGATATGGCTCAACCCATCAGACACAAACTTTGGGGTGTTTTCATTTGATTCTCCTGGAAAATTTAGCATCTCAAAATCAAGCGGCGGTGCCTTGAGCGTGAATGGAAATGCGAAACTCCTAGTTGAATCTGGGAGTGATATCACATATTTAGTGGATCCTATGAATTGGGACTTCGATCTTGCAACCTTGTCACTGTCGCATCTTTTTGAGGGAAATGATGTTTTTTTGAACCTCGTAGACATGCCTGCGCGATTCAATATATCTGGCGCCACAGAGGCTTACTCAATGGAGCAGATGGAGGAAAATGGTGCGACCTCTTTTTATAGAGACGGCGATCAAGTAAGGATTAAACTTGTAGCAAGTAAGGCTTCCAATTGGCCAGCATCCCCCTCAAAAGAACTTCTTCAGAAGAACTTTGGCATCGACGTTCACATTTTCGACAGAGAAAAAACTAACGCGCCAGCACCTAGCGCAGTAAGAGAAAATATTGCAACCATTTCAAATGAAGTTGCGGTAGCGCCTGTTCTCGATTACGTCAACAACGTACCAATAAACCTTTCGCCGCTCCAGAATTTTCCGATTTGGTCGGAGGAAAGCAGCTGGGCTGGTAATCCTCCCAGTGCGGAGGAAATATTAGTTATTCGCGATGGAGAGAAACTTACGCTAGATCAGAGCGTAACAGTTTCCGGCATACTAATACATGGAGAAGGCTCTGCTTTGAGCGTCCTTGACCGCGCAGGGCTTGATATAGAGGTAACCGCGGATTGGATCTTAGTATTGGATGGGGGGCTACTTCAAGGCGGCACCGCTTCTAACCCTTTGGACACCAATTTTACTTTGACTCTTGCTGGAAAGGACAAGGAATCAGAAATCGATGTGTTGGGCTTGCTTTCAGGAAGCGACAGCAATGCGATTTACCTGCCCCTGACAAACGCCTCTGACCTCGAGAGGATTATAGGAACCGCCTCTGAAGATTTAATTTTTCCAGGCATCAGCGAAAAATTTTTAGTTGGTGGCAAGGGGAATGATATCATAAACGGCAGCGTCACCTTTGAGGACTTTGACTCCACTGTCGATATGATTTTTGATCTATTTCAATCCGGGCTTGACAGGAGGCCTAGCACAGTTGGCTTGCGTGAGACCTTAGACAGAATCCTTATTTCTTCGATTAACTATGAGTATTTGTCGCGAGCGATCATTAGATCCAAAGAGTTTCAAGATAAATACGGTGAGCTTTCAGATGATGGGTTTGTGAGCTTGTTGCTTTCCAATAAGTTTGGAGAGAATTCGAGACCGGACCTATTCCAGGAAAATGTCGCTAACCTTGCTTCGGGAGGCCGGCGTGAAGATGTTCTTATCGATATAGCTAGCAGCGTTGGCCCGATTGGAGAAATATACGTTGACAAATTTTATAATCATCGCGCCTCTCTGCAGAATGAATATGTGGAGGAGGTAGTAGGCTGGAGTTTAGCGGCGCTGAACCGGGCAGTTACAAGCGACGAAATTTTTGAGCTGGCCGACTCCTTGGTTCAGGAAGGGGGAGATAAGGATGCATTTACTTCCTCCCCTCTATCTCTTGAATTCCTTGAGATTTACTCAAGCCTCAATAACCAAGACTTTGTATCATCTTTATTCGCGAAAACTCTAGGCAGGGCTCCTACACTTTCTGGCCTTAGCAGGTGGATCGATTTTCTGGAATCCGGGCTAACGCGATCTGATGTTGTGTATGCGATTTCTCACAGCCGTGAGTTCCTCACATACTCTCGCAACGATGTTCTTAAGGCCATTCAAGAAACAAATGCGGGCAGCATACTGGAAGGGGGCGATGGGTCGGACACACTGTTCGGATCTATTTTTTCTGATACCTTTGTGTTTGGCGCCAATGACACCGGTTCGGATGTTGTCCTTAATTTTGACCCTTGGGACAAGATCTACGTAAAGGGGGGAGATTTCGATAGGCTAACCTTGGCGGGAGAACGCTTGAGGCAGTCAGGCGATGACATTGTTTTGAACTTGGATAATGGATCTGTTGTTTTCCGAGGTGTAGAGTTGGGTGAAATTTCCGAAGATTCCTTTTTGTTTTAGGGTGAAATATTACCCCGTGACAATCATCGCTCAATTATACAGAATTCGCTTGCACCGGTGAATAATGCGATTAATTTTAATTGCCCCCTGCCGGTTTTCAGAAAAAAACCTATCTCTAGATCCCACCGAAGCCACAACCCCGAATTCACGCACCAAGCCGTCTCGGAATAGCATGCTGGCGAGACGCTGCATACAAGCGGTCGCCGTTACGACCTGTCGTGCAACATGATCCGTGCGTGGGTCAACATGGCCGAGGCCGGCGCACTTGCCCCGACGGATACAGGAACGCGCGATACTGACAACGAGGTGCGATTTTCTGTTTCCGGTGCCGCCGATCGGAATGACGTTGCTCTTCTGGTAAAAGCATTAAAATTACGCAATATCCACCCCGCGGGTCCTCGAAGGTGAACTCTTCAATCTCCATGGTCGGGGACAACCGCGCGATTGGACTTGCCAGTTTGCCGTGCTCTGCCCAACCAAATACACTCATCCGCTCAGGATCGAGGCAAGTCTCGCAAGAACCTGCTCAACACGCATGTGTGAGGGCGGGCCGCGCGCTGCGCTGTGATATATCCCTTACAAGGCAGCTACAAATATGTTGCTCCCCACACGTCTTGGTCCCGAAAAGGAGCCCCCACGTGAGTTACGACCCGATTCTGGCAGAGATCCGCTTTGGCTGCGGCCTGTCCCCGGCACATGCGCCGCCGGGATCCGCGCGGGACATGCTGGAGCGCCTCGCCGGACCGGACCATATGGCGGAACTCTGGCCGATAGACGGGCCCGAGGTGCTAATGGACCGGCAGAAGACCTTCTTAGAGCTTCTACGCCAGCGCCGGGAGGCGAAAGGCGATGCCGTGCAACTCAAGAGCATCGCCCGCGACATACGCAAGCTGCGCAAGGCGGGCCGCGCGGCGCAGATGCGTTGGTTCGGCCAGAGCCTGCGTCGGCGTATCGGATCCGAAGATGGCTTTCGCGAGCGGCTCGCCTTCTTCTGGGGCGACCATTTCACCGCCATGGGCCAGGGCGGGGCCCTGCAAAACGGCACCTCGCCCTATGTCGAGGGCGCGATCCGGCCGTATCTTGCAGGACGCTTTGCCGACATGCTCAAGGCCGTGACGGCCTCACCGCTGATGCTGAATTACCTCAACCAAGCCAGTTCCATTGGCCCCGGCAGCGCCGCCGCCGTGCGGCGCAAGAAGTCCTGGGCCGGACTCAACGAGAACCTCGCACGCGAACTTATGGAGCTGCACACGCTCGGCGCTGGCGGCCCCTACGGGCAAAAGGATGTCACCGAGCTGGCGCAGCTACTCACCGGGTTCAGCTTCACGCACAAGCGGGGCTTCGTTTTCCGCCCAGAGTATGCCGAGCCTGGTCCGGAAACGGTGCTCGGCAAGAGCTACGGCGGTGCGGAGCCTGCCCGGCTGGACGAGGTCTTGGCGCTGCTCGAGGATCTCGCGGCCCATCCCGCGACGGCACAACACCTGTCGCGGAAGCTGGCGGTGCATTTCATCTCGAGCACGCCCGACCCAGAACTGGTCGAGGCCATGGCGGCACGCTACCGCGAGACCGATGGCCAACTACTGGCGGTCTACGAAGCCATGCTCTCACATCCCGCCGCCTGGCAGGGGCCAGGCAAAGTCAAGCCGCCGGTGGATTTCATCACCTCCGCCCTGCGCGCTCTCGCGGTGGAGGAGTTGCCCACCGGCAACCGCAAACGGATGGAGCGGTTCTTTTTCCGCCCGCTGCGGATGATGGGGCAGACCTGGGAAACCCCGGACGGGCCGAACGGGTGGCCCGAGGAAGACGCCTCCTGGGTTACCCCGCTGGCGCTGGCGGCGCGGCTGCAATGGGCGCTTGCCATCCCCGGGCAGGTCTATGGCGCCCTGCCCGACCCCCGGCAGTTCCTGACCGCCGCGCTTGGCGACCGCGCCCACGATAGCCTGCGCTTTGCCGCCGGTGCCGCCGAGGGTCGCCGCGAAGGCATTGCCCTGATCCTCGCCTCCCCCAGTTTCCAAAGGATGTGATGCGCATGACTCGGACGATCCAGACGAGTTGTAACGGCACAAGGAGTTCCTCATGAGTACCGGAGAGATGAACCGGCGCGGCTTCTTGGGGCGTGGCCTAACGCTTGGCTGTTCGGCGGCGGCGAGCCCGCTGCTCTCGACGTTGACCTTCGCCTCGGCGCCCTGGGACGCGCGGCTGGTGGTGATCATCCTGCGCGGCGGCATGGACGGGCTCGGCGTCCTACAGCCTTGGGGCGATCCCGAGTTCGCCACGTTGCGCCCCGGCATGGAGGCGCTGCGCCCGGGAAACCGCGGCGGCGCGCAGAACCTAGACGGCTTCTTCGCCCTGCACCCGGCAATGAGCCCGTTACTGCCGCTCTGGCGCTCTGGCGAGTTCGGCTTCGTGCAGGCGGTCTCTACCCCCTACCGCGACAAGCGCAGCCATTTCGACGGGCAGGGCATGCTCGAGGCAGGCACCGCCGACATGCTTCCCCGCTTCCGCGACGGCTGGCTCAACCGCATGCTGCAGCAGGTCCCCGGGCTGGAGGGCGAGACCGCCTATACCGTGGGCGTGCCCGAGATGCTGCTCACCCGCGGCCCCGCCCACGTGATGCATTGGTCGCCCGAGGCCGCGCTCGAGTTGAGCCCGCAGGCGCAGCGCCTGCTGGAGATAGTGATGCACGACGATCCGCTGTTCCGCGACAGCCTTGCCGATGCCGTCAGCTTGGCGCAGGTCCAGACAGAGGTACAGGCACAAACACGGGGCGCGACACAGCAGAAGATGCAGAAGGCCGCCAAGCCGCCCGCCAGTCACCAGCGGTTGGCTTCCTTTGCCGCAGGCAAGCTGCGCGGCGACAGCCGCGTGGCGGCCTTCTCGCTCGGCGGCTGGGACACCCACAACCGGCAGGATCAAACCCTTGCTCCGGCGCTCACCCGGCTCTCGGAGGTGCTGCTTACCCTAAGGGGGGACCTGGGACCGGTCTGGGAGCGGACCGCCGTTCTGGCGATGACCGAGTTCGGCCGCACGGCGCGGCTCAACGGCACCAGAGGCACTGACCACGGCACCGCCGGAACGATGCTCTTCGCCGGCGGCGCGCTGCGCGGCGGGCAGGTGCATGGCCGCTGGCCCGGCCTCGCCGAAGCCAACCTCTACCAGCGCCGCGATCTCATGCCGCTCAGCGATGTCCGGCTGCACGCCGCGGGCGTCATGCAGGGGCTCTTCGGCCTGTCGCGGGACGTGCTCGAAGGGTCAGTCTTTCCGGGGCTCGACATGACAGCTCCAAGCCGACTGGTGCTGTAAGGACACCGGCCCCCAACCGAAGACCCCAACGTCTTACTAACACAACCCCTGCCTAGGTGTTCATCCCTTGGTCAGCGCGTCGATGGCCTTCAGCCCCTTCAGGATGCGCCCGAGGTCCTCCACCGGCACCATGTTCGGCCCGTCCGACGGCGCGTTGTCGGGGTCCTCATGCGTTTCCATGAAGACCGCCGCCGCCCCCACCGCCAGCGCCGCGCGGGCCAGCGGTTCGACGTATTCGCGCTTGCCGCCCGTGGACTTGCCCTGCCCGCCCGGCATCTGCACCGAATGGGTGGCGTCCATCACCACCGGGTAGCCCGTGCCGGCCATGATCGGCAGCGACCGGAAATCGCTCACCAGCATGTTGTAGCCGAACGAGGTGCCGCGCTCGCACAGCAGGATGCGCTCGTTGCCGGTCGAGGCGATCTTCTCCGCCACGTTGCCCATGTCCCAAGGCGCCAGGAACTGGCCCTTCTTGACGTTGACCGCCGCACCAGTCTCTCCGGCGGCCAGCAGCAGGTCGGTCTGGCGGCAGAGGAAGGCGGGGATCTGCAGGATGTCGACCACCTCGGCCACGGGGGCGCATTGCTCCGGCCCGTGCACGTCGGTCAGGACCGGCACGCCGAACTCCTCGCGGATCAGGCCGAGGATCTTCAGCCCCTCCTCCATCCCGAGGCCCCGCCGCCCCTCCAGCGAGGAGCGGTTCGCCTTGTCGTAGCTCGCCTTGAAGATCCAGCGCGTGCCCGCGGCCTCGGCGGCGGCGGCGATCCTTTCGGCCAGCATCCGGGCGTGGTCGTGCGATTCAAGCTGGCAGGGCCCGGCGATCAGCACGAAGGGGCGGTCCTGGGCGATGGCGACATCGCCGCCGGGGGCAGAAACAGTGACTGTTTTCATGCGATGCCTTCCTTCTTCAGCACACCTTCGATGCGGGCCACGTCGACGGGGTTGTTGAGCTCCCAGAACACCCGGCCGCGCGCCTCGACGGGCACGCAGGTGACGGAAGCGCCGTTTTCCAGGAAGCGCAGCTGCTCCAGCCCCTCGGCGCGCTCCACCGGACCTTCCTCCCAGGCCATGTAGGCGGCCAGTGCGGCGGGGCGATAGGCGTAGACGCCGACGTGGTGCCAGACCTCCGGCGGGGTCTCGAGGTTGCCGACGTAAGGCAGCACCTCCTTCGAGAAGTAGATCGCCGTACCGTCGCGGCGCAAGACGGCGGTGGTGCCGCCGACCCGCCCGGCGTGACGGTCGGAGACGAAGTTCGACAGGGTGTCGTGGTCGCATTTCAGGACGGGGGTGGCCATCTCGACCTTGTCGTCCTGCATCGCGGCGATCAGCGCCTCGACGAACCACGGCGGCGTCAGCGGCGCGTCGCCCTGCAGGTTCACCACCACTTCCGGCGGCTCGGGCAGCTGCGCCACGCCCTCGGCACAGCGCTCCGTGCCGTTGCGCGCCCGGTCCGAGGTCATCAGCACCTCGGCGCCGAAGGCCCGCGCCGCGTCGCGGATCCGGACGTCGTCGGTCAGCACATAGACCGCATCGGCCCCCTGCACCTGCTGCGCCGCTTCCCAGGCGCGCTGGATCAGGCTCTTCTCGTGCCCGGTGGCCCCCTTCAGCCCGACCAGCGGTTTGCCCGGATACCGGGACGAGGCATAGCGGGCGGGAATGAAGATCACGGTTTTCATGGGGTTCGACCCTGTAACTGCGTTGCCTTGGGGAAGGACTCTGCGCCCTGCCGGTGTACTTCGGGGCGGGCGCTTCATCGCCCTGCGTTTCATGTTCTCGCGATCCGGCGCGGCTGTCACGCCACCCCGGCCCTCAGTGCGTCGTGGATGTGGATCAGCCCGGTCAGCGCGGCCCCTTCGGTGACCGGCAGGACGGTGCGTTTGGAGTCGTTCATGACCCCCAGCGCCTCCAGCAGCAGCGTGTCGGGGGCGGTGGTCAGGGGGGCGCGGGTCGCGACTTCGCCGGCGGTGCGGTCCATCAGCCCGGCCATGTTGCGGCGCAGGTCGCCGTCAGTGATGATCCCGGCCAGCCGGCCCTCTTCCACCAGCAGGGCCACGCCGAACCCCTTCTGCGACATGATCAGCAGCACGTCCGGCATGGGCGTGTCCGCGGCCACCACGGGCAGCTCGTCGCCGGTGTGCATGACCGCCGCCACCCGCAGAAGCTGCGCGCCCAGCGTGCCGCCGGGGTGGAAGGCGGCAAAGCTTTCGCGGTCGAAGCCCCGGTGCCGCATCATCGCCACCGCCAGCGCGTCGCCAAGCGCCATCGCCATCGTCGTCGAGGTGGTGGGCGCCATGCCGATCGCGCAGGCCTCCGGCGCGTCGGGCATCAGCAGCACGTGGTCCGCCGCCTGTGCCAGCGTGCTGTTGGCGCGCCGGGTCATCGCCACCAGCGGCACGGAGAACCGCGCGCAATGGGCGATCATGTCGGCCAGTTCCTTCGTCTCGCCCGAGTTGGAGATCAGGATCACCGCGTCGGCGCGGGTGATCATCCCGAGATCGCCGTGCGAGGCCTCGCCGGGGTGCACGGTCTGTGCCGGCGACCCGGTGGAGGCGAAGGTCGCCGCCATCTTGGCCGCCACGTGCCCCGACTTGCCCATGCCCGAGACGATGATCCGGCCCGGCACCTCCAGCAGCATGGCGGTGACCGCATCGAAGCTGCCGGGCAGTTCCCGGGCCAGCCGGTGCAGCGCCTCGCCTTCGGTGGTGAGCACCTGGCGGGCGATCTCGGACGGGGTCGGGGAGGGTTGGGACATGGAGGGAAGGCGCCTGTTTTCAGGCGCTCTCTAGCCGGTTCGGCGGGGCTTGTCCAACGCCACCGGCCGGGATGTCACCGGCCAGTCTGCGTCACGTGGCCTCCGATACCGGCAGAGCGCAAGCGAGTCAGAAATAGCGAATACGTACCACCGTACCACCCATACTCTTCGACTTGGGGAACAATGGCTCAATGACAGGGCGTGGATGGGGCGATGGTGACCAAAATCTTAACCCTTCCCGGGCGAGGATCGCGGGCGAAAGGTCCCGCGCCCATGTCCCAGCCCGCTCTCTCCCCCGTCCCGGCCCTGCCCCGGGTCACCGTCCTGATGGCCTGCCACAGGGGCGCCGCGCACCTGGGCCAACAGCTGGCCTCCATCGCCGCGCAGGAAGGGGTGGACTGGCACCTGCGCGCCTCCGACGACGGGCCGGGCGACGGTACGGACGATGGCACCGCCGCCCTCCTCGCCCGCTTCCGCGACGCCCACCCCGACCGGGTGACGCTGCACGCAGGGCCGCGGCGCGGGGTGGCGGCGCATTTCCTGTCGCTGCTCTGCGCCCCCGGCCTCGGCTCCGGCCCCGTGGCGCTCTCCGACCAGGACGACATCTGGTACCCGACGAAGCTGAAACAGGCTCTGTCACGCCTCGAAAGGGTCACTGGCCCGGCGGTCTACACCGCCCGCAGCCGCCACGTCGACGCCATGGGCCGTCCGCTCGGCCTGTCGCGACGGCCGCGCGGCGCGCCCTCCTTCGGCAATGCGCTGGTACAGAACCGGGTCTCCGGCCACGCGGCGGTGCTGAACCCGCAGGCGCTGGCGCTGGTGCGCGCCGTGGGCCCGGTAGAGGTGCCCTTCCACGACTGGTGGCTGGCGCTCCTGATCACCGGCGCCGGCGGCACGGTGGTGGAGGATGACTCGGTTGTGCTCGACTACCGCCAGCACGGCGGCAACGTCCTCGGCGCCCCGCGCGGCTGGCGCGCCCGGCTGGCCCGCGCCGCCCGGGTGCTGGGGCCGGAGGGCCGCCGGATCATGGCCGCCAACCGCACGGCCCTCGCCCGCGCCGCCCCGTTCCTGACGGAAGACGCGCGCGCCCTGCTCGACCGGCTCGACACCGCCCCGGCGCATGGGCCCGCCCGCCTGCACGCCCTGGCCCGCCTGGGCGTCCGGCGCGACGCGCCCGCGGCACAGGCCGTCCTCGCCCTTGCCGCGACCCTCGGGCGCTACTGACCCCCCAGGCCGCCCCCCGGACCCACGGCCCCCTCTTCATCTTGGCGGAAAATACCTCGGGGGAGCCGCTCCGCAGGGGCGGCGGGGGCAGCGCCCCCATCCCCCGGTTTCGCGCGCGAAACCGGGCCGGGTCAGGCGGCGGCCATGGCCTGCACGTGGTGGGCAATGGCGTCTTCGACGTCGTCGTAATACCAGGCGCGGCCGTGCTCCAGCACGATGCCGCTGTCGCACAAGAGCCGGATCTGCGGCAGGGCGTGGCTGCAGACCAGCGCCCCGGCCGAGCGCAGCCGCGCCTTGAACAGCGCGTCCGAGCGTTCGCGGAACGCCGCATCCCCCACCGCGGTGATCTCGTCCACCAGGTAGACGTCGAAATGGATGCCCATGGAGATGCCGAAGGCCAGCCGCGACCGCATCCCCGAGGAATACGTGCGGATCGGCATCCGGAAATGCGGCCCCAGCCCGGCGAAATCCTCGACGAAATCCACCAGCTCGTCGGTGTCGACGCCGTAGATGCGCGCCACGAAGCGGCAGTTCTGCTGGCCCGTCAGATCCGGGTGGAACGACCCGGCAAAGCCCACGGGCCAGGACACCTGCCCGGTGGTGACGATCCGCCCCTCCGTCGGCCGGGTCGCGCCCGAGACCATGCGCAGCACCGTCGACTTCCCCGCGCCGTTGCGCCCCAGAAGCCCGACCGACCGCCCGGTCGGCACCGTCAGGCTCATGCCCGAGACCACGGTGACCACCTTGCCCTCGGTCACGTAGCGCTTGGTGACGTTCTCGAAGCGGATCATCGCGCCGCGGCCCCCGCCCCCTGCGCCATCACAACCCGGCCCGTCACCGCCGGTCCTTCAACGCGTAGACCACCAGCACCAGCGTGCCCCAGACCAGCAGTATCAGCAGCGTGGCCAGCGCCAGAAGCATCTCGCGTTCCGGGTAGCGCGGGCTCTGCGCCAGTGTCGGGTGCACGTAGGCGGTGAGGTATCGGCTCTGCCGCCGCGCCTCCGCGACGCTGGCGTCATAGGCCGCCCGGGCCGAGGTATAGGTCGCCTCCGCGAACTCCCGGTCGACGACCAGCCGCTCGTACTCGCCGAAGAGGTCGGCATAGACGCCATCCTCGCCCGTGACCGCCTCCGCCCCGCCGGCCAGGCCCAGCTTGCGGCGTTCGGCGGCGATGCGGTCGCGGATCACCCCGATCCGGCTTTCGGCCTGCGTCAGCCGCGGGTCGTCGGCCCGGGTCCTGAGCGCCAGCAGGTCGTATTCGATCAGCTCGTTGGCCAGCAGCCCCTCGAGGTTGGCCAGCACGCCCGACTGCCGCTCCATGTCGACGGTGGGATCCACCATCTGGTTGCGGTTGCGGAAGGAGGTCAGCGCCTCGCGCGCGGCCTTCAGCCGGTCCTCCGCCTTCCCGAGGTCGGCGCGGGCGTAGCGGATCGCATCCTCCCGCGCGGTGGCGAGCAGCGCGTTGATCATCTCCGTCGAACGGTCGAACAGCGTCTCCGCGATGAGCTGGGCATCGCGCGCCTCGAAGGCCAGCACGCGCACCTCGATCAGCCCGGCGCCGTCGTCGTAGTAGATCTTCACCATGCGCTGCCAGTGATCGACGAGGTCCTCGATCGTGCCGTCGGGATCGAAGGCGAAATACGGGTCGGTGCCGCCCGGTTTCGACCAGATCGCGCGCAGGTCCACCGCCGCGTCGATCTCTGCCACCAGCTTCTGGCTCTGCAGGTATTCGTAGAGGATGTCGGTGTCCGAGGAGGAGGAGCCCGACAGCTGGGTGAGGCCGCCCAGCAGCTCCAGCGCGGAATTCGTCTCTTCCGTGCGGACGGAGAAGGCCACGGTGGAGGCATACTGGTCCGCCGCCCGCTCCCAGAGATACCAGGCCACGGCGGCGGCGGGCAGCAGCACGCCCAGCACGAAGCTCAGCATCAGCGCCCAGTGCCGCCGCCTGAGACGGGCGGGCCCGGCCATGCGCGCGCCGCCCGGAACGCCGGGGCGGAAGCCCGGCGGCGGGATCGGCATGGGCCGCGGCACCGGTTTGGGCTGGGCGCCGCCGGCGGGGGCATGGGCCGGCACGTGGGTTGGGACATGGGTTGGTACGGGGCGCGGCCCCGGCACATGCGCCGGAAGCTGGGCCTGCACGCCGCCATGGTCGCCGGACTGGTTGGCGGACTGGTTGGCGGGCTGGGTCACGGGCTGGGCATTGTTCTGGGCACCGTTCTGGGCACCGTTCTGGGCGGTGGCGGGCACATGCGCCTGTGTGCGGGCCGGCACCTGGGCGGCCCTCTGGGTCGAAACCTTGGTCAAGAGCGGTATCCGCAGACGATCCGAATGTCGCCGCACCTTCGGACATAAACCTTTAGGAAAGATTTACCGTGCATGGAGAAGGGCGGGGCCTGCCCCGCCCCCCGGGCCGCGCAGGGCCCCGCAAGGATCACCAGAGGATCACGGAAGGATCAGAGGCGCCCCGCCATGTCCGACACCACCCAGGCCCATGCGCCTCATGCCGGCGCGCCCCCCGCCCCCCAGCGTCCCCGCCCCGGGGTGCCGCGGCTGGCGACGCTGCGGTCCGTCGGGGCGCTGATGCTGCGCGAGATGGCCACCAGCTACGGACGCTCCCCCGGCGGCTACCTCTGGGCGGTGCTGGAGCCGGTGGCGGGCATCGCGCTTCTGACGGCGGTGTTCTCGATCGGCTTCCGCTCGCCGGTGCTGGGGACGAGCTTTGCGATGTTCTACGCCACCGGGATGCTGCCCTTCATCCTGTTCACCGACCTCGTGGGCAAGGTGGGCCAGGCGCTGAACTACTCGAAGCAGCTCCTGGCCTATCCCCGCGTGACCTTCGTCGACGCCATCGTGGCGCGCTTCGTGCTGAACCTGATGACCCAGATCCTCGTCAGCTACGCGGTGCTCGGCGGCATCGTCGCCCTGTTCGAGACGCGGGTCGTCGTCGACGGCATGGTGCTGGTGCGGGCCTATGCGCTGGCGGCGGCGCTGGCGCTGGGGCTGGGGACGTTCAACGCCTACATGCTGGTGCGCTTCCCGATCTACCAGCGCGTCTGGTCCATCGCCATGCGCCCACTGTTCCTGTTGTCCTGCGTCTTCTACCTGTTCGACAATCTGCCGGAGCCCTATCGCGGCTGGCTCTGGTACAACCCGCTGGTGCATGTGATCGGGCTGATCCGGCACGGCTTCTATCCCAACTACGACGCCCTCTACGTGTCGGAGGTCTACGTGCTGGCGGTGTCGCTCGTGGCGCTGGTCGCGGGGCTGATGCTGCTCAGGCGCGACCACCGGATGCTGCTGGAGCTCTAGCGTTTCGCGCGCGAAACCTCAGTGCGACAGATGCCGCGCCCGTGCGAGAATCGCCTGCGGATCCTCCGCGAGGCCGAGCGGCAGCAGCGCCACATGGGCGCCACGAGCCTCAGCCGCGCGCACCGCCTCCGCCTGCCCGCCCAAGTCGAAGACCATGACCGGTAGCCCGGTGGCCAGCGCCTCGTGAGTAGTGAACGAAAACGTCTCCGGCCAGAGCGAGGGGATCAGCCAACAGGTAATTTGGTAAAGAGCGGCAAGCTGCGGCAAATCCTCAACAGCGTAAGTACCATGTTTTTGCGCTGGAGGAGGCAATTTATAAGCGGGATCTATTTCTCCTAGAAGCACGATGCCACAGCCGCTCTCGCGAGATGCAGAAGCCAGCCGCTGTGCTATTGCAGCTCCCTTGTGTGGCGCAAGGTTGCCCAAGATACCGAGAACAGGTGGTGATTCCAAAGCCGGGCGCTTAAGTATTGGAACAGGTTTTGGTAGTGTGTGCGCGCGCACTTCAATCTTCGCACTTGGATAGACCTCAGAAAACAACGCCTTAGATGCATTCGAAAAGCAAACCACATGATCCGCGGAATTTACCAGAACACCCCAAGATTTTCGCCAATCTGAAAGAGAAACGATGAAGTTCTTTGGCCGACGCGCAACATGACAAGAAGAAGCCCGCTTAGGATCAGGCAACCCTGCCCATTTTTCATTTTTCTCCAACAGAGTCATATTGGGCGAAAGTGCAAAATAGTCATGCACCAAAAAAACAAGCTCATCCATAGGGCCTCGCAGCGAGAGAAACATTTTGGGTATGGATACAGGATCCAAATCACCAACAGCACAAGAGTAAACAAGCTTTCGCTCCGTGACAGGTGAAAGAAGGCGCTTTACCAATACCCAATCCTCTGTGCCAGCAGATATCAAGCCAATACCTCCATCAGTCCGCGAGAAATGCAACTCAACAGTAAAACGGAAATTACCCCCAACACGGATCACTAGCGCCGCCCCTACCCTCTCAATATCTGATTTTAGGCGTCTTTGCAGATCAACTTCCGCACCACCACCCATGGAATGACCAAGATAAATTGGCAAAGCGTCAGTACGACGAATTTCCGCCCTTGCAATCGCCAAAGCTAATCGCGCGCTTATAAGGGGATCGGCCCTCAGAAAAGCAGAGACCTCCAGATCAAAACGCGGGTATCTCTTTGATAGGATACTAGAATTTTTGAGGATAAGCCTTTTCTTTTCCTCACAACCAAAGCTTTTCCCACCAACATGAGCGACATATAGATTAGGTACGTTTACGTGATAGTACCCTTTTTTTCGAAGACGCTGGCACCAGTCGACTTCTTCACCGTAGCCTGGCGTAAAAACGGGATCGAAGCATGGCTCTATATCAAGAACTTCTCGAGATATAGCCATACAGAACCCAACACCGGTGGGCACGATAACTTGGGCACGGCCATTCAAGCCCCGAGCAAAGAAATCAAGCTTCTCGGCCTCATTGAGCGTTACAGAATGTCGCTCTCCGGGTGTTGGCACAGAGCAAAGCTCAGCGTCGTTCGAAAAGGGCGTAACCGAAGCAACTTTTGGATCTTCGAGCAAGGGCCTCAACAGGCGTGAAGCCCAAGCCTCCGGCAAGAACGCGTCCGAGTTCAACAAGACCACAGGATCGGACCAATATATGGCCTTCTTCAACCCCAAGTTTGCGCTATTAACAAAGCCAATATTACTCTTATTTTCTATTAGGTGTGCATTTCTTCGAATCGCCCAGCTTCGCAAGAACGGCAAAGTAGTAGAATCGGGAGAAGCATCATCTATGAGAACTATGCGCCAAGGAATGTCTGTGCAAGCCTCGACTCGCGCCAACGCTTCTTTCACAATAGACAAGCTGCCGAATACAGGCATAATCAAGGTGACGCCATTCGGCTTGCTCAGTAAAATAGATGCCTCAAAGAATCGAGGATTTATCGGCAAAACCTCCGATGCCGATAGATTGAGCAATTGCTTTATACGCGCTCGCGATGTAGGATCCCTATAACGCAACCAGCGAAGCGCATGCGGAAATGAGATTACAGACAACGCCAAAAAAGAAACGCTCAAACTCAAAATAGATATTTTGGAATAAGGCTTATCTTTTGGTAATTTTGAATCCAAAAACATGTCGAATAATCGCCGTATGCGAGAAAACACTACCGCCTCCCTGAGTTTCGAGCACAATTAGGTAAAAATTACCAAAAATAGTTCATTTTTCGTTACCAACTTTGCTCTGCCCGCTGCAAACTGGTCCGCTTGATGCTGGAGCTTTCGGCTAAGCTTTCCTGTCTGGGAGAGGAGCGGAAACGCATGAAGGCATTGAATTTTACGGAAGCGCAAAGGTCATTTGTCCTGACGCGGGGCGGGCAAGACTGGATCAGCCAAGCGACTTGCTTCAACTTGAAGAAACAGTGTGGTGGCCTGCTGCCGGACGAGATGCGCCGGCTGACCTGCTCCCCTCGGACTCCGCGTTTATTAGTTCGCTCTGTTCAGGTTTTGCACTGCGTCCGAAAGAACAGCCCCAGATCACGCTCTAACGCAAAGTTTGCAGACTTGTCTTGCCGCGCCTCAGCGCAGCCCGTTCTTCGCGATGAAGCCCGAGAGCTGCGCCACCGCCGCCGAACGCGCGGCGGCGATCGCCGCCGGGCCCTCGCCGGGCAGCACCGCCTCGATCTCGAACCGCTTGGCGCGGTCGGGGCCGGCCTCTTCCGGCGCGACATAGACCATCCCGGCGATGCGGAAGGTGCCGCGGGCGGTGGCGTAGAAGTCCTGCAGCCGCACATCCACCTTCACGTCCGGGTAGTCGCGGAACGGCCAGGGTTCGGCCGCCACCAGCCGCCCGGTGATCGCGTCGAGGTCGCGGGCGATCTGCAGCGTCACGGCGCGCGACGGCTCGTCGGTCCAGAGCGGTCCGAGCGGCACGATGGCGCTGTCCTTGTCCTGCACGTGGATCTCCTCGCCCTGCGCGTAGACCGGCAGGGTGACGGTGGCCACCTCGATCCGGGCATAGCGGGAGGACACCTTCTCCATGGGCGCGGCGGGCGCGGCGTCGAAGCGCGGTTCGGTCCCGCCACAGGCCGCGAGGGCCAGCGCGAGGACGGTCACGAGGGGCAGCTTTGTCATGGCGTCATCGTCCGGTGATCAGGGAATTGGGATTGCGCGCGATCTGCTTTGCCAGCCGGTCGATCGACGAGGCGGCCTCCTCGATCTGGCGCAGGGCGGAAGACATCTCGCGGCCGAAATCGGAGCCGCGCCCGTAGTCGGAGATCGTCACCCCGGCCTGATTGGCAACGACGGTCAGCCGGTCGGCCAGCGCCGGCAGCGAGCGGCTGGCGTCCGAGATCGCCTCGGCGGCGCGGCGGGCCGCGGCCAGCGTGGCGTTGGCGTTGGTCACCACCCCGCCCTGCCGCAGCTCCTCGAGCGCAAGGCGCAGTTCGGCCAGTGTGCCGTTCACCTGCGCGGGCAGTTCGCGGGTGCTGGGCTGGTCGACCAGCGCGTCGACGCTCTCGAGAAGCGCGCGGGCCTGCTCGGCCAGTTCGTCGAGCGAAAGCTGCTCGGCGTCCGAGAGCACCGCGCTGGCCTGGTCGGCGATGCCCGGCAGCTTGTCAGCGGTGGTCCCGAGGTTGTCGATCAGCTCCGAGACGGAGGCGAGGATACGCTCCTGCTGGGCCTCCTCCAGAAGCGCGTTGAGCTTGTCGGAGGCGTCGGTCAGCCCGGAGGCCAGTTCGCCCACCTGCGCGGGCAGCGCGGCGAATTCCTCGGCCGTCACCACCTGCCGCAGCCCATCGAGCGTGGCGCGCACATCGGCGGGCAGCGCCTTCAGGTCCGGGTCGGTCAGGATCGCGTCGGCGTCGTCCAGAAGCGTCGTCACCCGGGTGGAAATGTCCTCGAGCGGCAGGTTCTCGGCCTTCGACAGCACCGCGCCTGCCTGGTCGGCCAGCGCCGGCAGGGTCTCGGCCGTGGCGTCCAGCGAGGCGATCAGCTCGGAGACCGCCGCCACCACCGCCTGGTCCTGCACGTCGCCCAGGAGCGCGTTCAGCTTGTCGGAGGCATCGGTCAGCCCGCCCGCCAGCTCACCCACCTGCGCGGGCAGCGCGGCGATCTCCTCGCTGGTGGCGATCTCGCGCACCGCGTCCAGCGTCGCCCGCAGGTCGGCGGGGATCGCGGTCAGGTTCTCGTCGGTGATGAGCGTGTCGGCATTGCCCAGAAGGGTGGAAAGCTGCGCCGAAAGCTCGTCCAGCGGCAGGCCCTCGGCCTTGGCGAGCACCGCGCCCGCCTGCCCGGCAAGGTCGGGCAGGGTCGCCGCCGTCTCGTCCAGCGAGGCGATGAGCTCGGAGACCGCCGCAACCACCTGCTCGTCGCGGATCTCGCCCAGAAGGCCGTTCAGCGTGGCCGAGGCCTCCGTCAGCCCGCCTGCCAGCTCTCCGATCTGTTCGGGCAGCGCGGCGACTTCCTCGCTCGCGGCGAAGGCACGCACCGCTTCCAGCGTCGCCAGCACCGATTCCGGCACCTGCTGCACCTCTTCCGAGCCCACGACGCCGCGCAGGTCGCCCATCAGGCCGATGGCCTCCTGCATGACCTCCTCGACGGGCAGCGCGTCGACCCGGGCCAGCAGGCCCTGCGCCGTCGCCGCGATGTTGGCCACGTCCGAAGGCGCGGTGGGCAGCAGCGGATAGGGCGTGGCATCGCGGTCGAGCTCTGCCGGGGCGACCTCGGCCAGGTCGACGAGGTCGATCTTCAGCCCGCCGGTCAGCAGCGAGGCGTTGGTCAGGCGGCCGCGCAGGCCCTCCTGCACGCGGGTTTCGAGGTAGTCGAGGAAGCCCTCCTCGCTCACCCCTTCCTCGAGCCCGATGCGGCCCGGGTTGATCCGGATGGTGGTGGCCAGCCGCACCTGCGGGTCGCCGAAGCGTTCCGCGTCCACGAGGCCGGAGATCGACTCCACCTCGCCGATGCGCAGCCCGCCCAGCGTCACCGGCGCGCCCGCGCTGAGACCGGCGAGGTTCTCCTCGAAGATCATCATCATGGTGATCGAGCCGCCCTCGCCCTCGAGGAAGAAGTCCTCGCGCGCGGTCTCCTCGTCGGGATGCAGGGTGAAGGTCACCCCGTCCCGCAGCGGCGTGCCGCCGGAGGCCAGCGTCTCGAAGGTGACGCCGCCGGAGATCAGCGAGGCCAGCGACGAGAAGTCGAGGCTGGCGCCCTGCGCGTTGATCGAGAAGCTGAAGCCGGAGATGTCCCAGAACCGGGTCGAGGAGGTCACGAGCCGGGTGTAGGGTTCCAGCACCACCGCCTGCGCGGTCACGGTCAGCCCGTCGTCGGAGACCTCGGTGCGGCCCATCCGGCCGACTTGCACGCCGCGGTAGAGGATCGGGGTGTTGTCGGTCGGCAGCCCGTTCTCGGAGCGGAGGGTGAAGGTCACGCCCTCCTCGCCGAGCGCGAGCATCGGCGCATCGTTGACACCGACGAAGCGGTCCTCGGGCGTGCCCGGCTCGCCGTCCCACGCGCCGGCGATGTAGACGCCCGACAGCACGGTATCGAGGCCGGTGACCCCCTGCGCGGTCACCTCCGGGCGGACGATCCAGAAGCTGGAGTCGGCGTCGACGTATGGCGCGATGGTCTTGTCCAGCCGGATCTCCGTGACCACGCGGTCCAGTTCGGCGGAGAAGTGCACGCCTTCCACCACGCCCACGGCGATGTCGCGGTAGCGCAGCTCGGTCTCGTGCGGGCTGACGCCGGCGGCCTGGTCGAAGGCGACCTCGATCAGCGGGCCGCGGTCGTTCCAGTTCTGCCAGGCCACGCCGAGCGCGGCGAGGATGGCGATCACCGGGATCAGCCAGATCAGCGACAGGCTGGTGGGGCGGCGGGACGGCTTCGAAAGCGGCACGTCGCGGGTCTGGGAGGACTGATCGGTCATTCGGATCCGTGGCTCGGGGGCAGCATGGCGGCCGTCTGGCCGTGCGGGACATGGGTATCCCAGATCAGGCGCGTGTCGAACGACCTGGCAGACAGCATGGTGAATATGACGGAGAGCGCAAAGGTCAATGCCGCCGGACCGGGATGAATCGACGCCACGACAGACAGTTGCACCAATGCACTGAGGATCGCGACCACGAAGACGTCGATCATCGACCAGCGGCCGATGAACTCGACGATCTCGTAGAGGTGCATCTTGCCGTGCGCGCCCTGCACCGCGCCGCGCTGCACCGAAAGCGCGAGATAGGCGATGGCGATGAACTTGGCGACCGGGATGACGACCGAGGCGATCAGCACGATGGCGGCGATGGCGATCTCGCCGTGGCGGGCGATCTCGACCGCGCCGCCGACGATGGTGTTGGACTCGGTGCTGACGAGGGTCGAGGTCACGAGCATCGGGTAGAGGTTGGCGGGGATGTAGCACAGCAGGCCGGTGACCCAGAACGCCCAGACCATCTGCAGGCTGCCCTCGTGGCGCGACTGCAGGCGGTGACCGCAGCGGCCGCACTCCGGCGTGCCGGCGGGCCAGACGCGGGCGCAGGCGGTACAGGTGACCAGCCCCATCTCGCGGGCGGTGCTCATCGCGCGCCTGCGCGTCCGCCGCGTCCGTCCTGTCCGGACGGTGTGCCTTCGCGGTCCTGCATGGCTGCTCTCATCCCCAAATGGCGGGCCCAGGTTGCGGGGCCGGGTGACCGGCCCGGTCCCAAGCCCCCGGACCCGGTGCCGTCCCGCCCCGTCTTTCGTGCCCGGTCTGTCCGGCCCGTTTTCCCCCGGGCATGCCGCAGCGTCCCGGGGACCACAGGATAGTCCGGCACCGGAGCATCGGCAATACGACGCTCCCCAGCGGCGGGGATCAAAGCGCCCGCGAAGGCCACTCAGACCGGTTCGCGGGCAGATGCCGTTGCGTCAGCCTCGGCCTCGTCGATGGCCTGCCAGATCGACCAGCTGCACATGAACCGGTCCGAGACCACCACGATCACCGAGAGCGCGACGAACATCCAGAACGCCGGGCCGAATTCCAGCCGGGCGAGGTCGGAGACCTTCACCAGCGCCACCGCGCAGCCGATGGAGAAGACCTCCGTCATCGACCATGGCTTCAGCTCCTGCGCGGCGCGGAAGGCGACCCGGGCGTGGCGCGCAGGCCTGAGCCCCATCTCGAGCGGGGCGATGACGTAGATCAGCAGCCCCACGCGCAGCGCCGGAAGCGCCACGATCAGCATCACCGTCGCCACCGAGACCAGCACCAGCACGCCGGAGCGGAAGCTGGTGGCCACGTCCAGCAGCGACACCCGGTTCCCCAGCCCTGCTGCGTTGATCGACAGGAAGGGGTGGAAGGCGGCGGCCAGCACCAGGATCAGCACCGCCAGCGACAGGGCGAGGATCGGGATCCCGGCGTTCTCGCGGCTGGAGATCAGCACCGTGCCGCAGCGGTCGCAGACGGCGCGGCGCCCCGCGGGCGGGGTCCGCGCCACGTAGACCTCGTCGCAGTTCGGACAGCCGATCAGCGCGGCCGGGTCCTTCCCCTCCAGCCCCTTCCCGGCATCCGCGCGATCCGTCTGAGCCGTCATTCCCGGTCCCTTCCAAGGCGGGCCCCGCCGCTTCGGGCGCCCTTCCCTGCATCCTAGTGCGGCGGCGCGGCACGGGCAACGCGACCAGGGGGTGTTAGATATGTGTTATATATAGTGTTACGCCCCTTCCGGACGCCGTTTTCCCCGGCGATTCCAGTGGCTTGCCGGGACCCCCCGTGTGTAAAGTGGTGATTCTGCGTGTGCAGAGTGGTGATTCACCGTGTGCAAAGTGGTGATTCCCGAATCGGGGTTGATTTCCGCGATGAAAACAGGGGCCCAAACGCCTGTCACGATTCGGATTTTCCGGGCCGGAGCGTGTGTGAAGTGTCGTTTCTAAATAAAGCGTGTGTGAAGTGTCGTCGCTGCATATGAATTACTACTCAAGACAAAAAAACGTGCTCATAATCACACAGACCCGGCGGCGAACCGTGCAAATTTATGGACTGTAACATGGCAAAACCGTAGCAAGAGTGCGGGCCAAGAAGAGCAGAGGTAAGAACATGCCGGGTATCCCTTCCCGACACTCACGACGCGGACGGATCGTCGGGGCGCTTCTCGGTTCCGTGGCAACGCTCTGGTCTTCTGCCGCGGTACCGCAGGAAGGCCGCGACGGCGCCACCATGAACCTCTACGGGACGCCGGGCCTTGTCGACATGCCGACGGCCGAAGTCCTGCCGGATGCGACGCTCAGCGCAACCTACGGCGGATTCGGTAACTACACCCGCTCAACCCTGAGTTTCCAGATCACGCCCCGCTTGTCGGGCAGCTTTCGCTACGCGGAATTGAAGGATTTCCCAAGCCTTGGGGCGGCTGATTTTTACGACCGCAGTTTCGACGTCCGTTACCTTCTGATGAAGGAGAGCGGCTGGCGTCCGGCGATTGTTCTTGGGCTCTCTGACGTGATTGGTACCGGGATCTACAGCGGCGAATACGTGGTTGCGACCAAGACGCTGATGCCTGGCCTGAAGGTGACCGGCGGGATCGGCTGGGGCCGCTTCGGTAGCGATGGGACACTCGGAAGTACGGGCCGCCGGCCCAAGGTCGGCAGCCTAACCGCGGTTGCGCAAGGAAGCGTGACTCCCGAGCGTTGGTTCCGCGGCGACATGGCGGCGTTCGGCGGTGTCAGCTACGCCCCCAACGACCGCTTCAAGTTCAAGGTCGAATACTCCTCCGACCAGTACGAACGCGAAGTTGCGAGCGGCGGTGTCGAGCACAAGTCGCCTTGGAACTTCGGCGTCGATTACAAGCTCTGGCAGGGCGCGGGCCAGCTTTCGCTCTACAGTGTGCTTGGCAGCGAGGTCGGCGCGCAGCTGACGGTTTACACCAACCCGAAGACTCTGGGCGTTCCGGGCGGGGTTGAGCCGTCCGGCCTGCCCGTCGCCCCCCGTCCAGCCGGCGCCGCCGCCGACCTTGGCTGGACCGTTGACCCGCAGAAGACCACCGCAGCGCAGACGCAGCTTGCCCAGACGCTCGCTTCGGAAGGCATCCGGCTGGAGGGCATGACCCTCGAGAGCCGTCGCGCCGTCGTGCGCGTGTCCAACCCGCGCTTCAACTCCGAAGCGCAGGCGCTTGGCCGTATCGCCCGCGTCATGACCCGGACGCTTCCTGCATCGGTCGAACAGTTCGAAATCATCCCGATGGTCAACGGCATGGCCACGTCGTCGGTCGTCATCATGCGCTCCGACCTCGAACGGGAAGAGCATGAGGCCGCCATCGAGATCCTGCCGCGCGTGCGCTTCTACGACGGTTTCGGGCGCGAACCCGAGGCGTATCAGTCGTCCTATCCGCAGTTCGATTGGTCGCTTGCTCCCTACCTCGACGTGTCGGTCTTCGACCCCGAAGAGCCTGTCCGGACCGAGGGCGGCCTGCGCGGTACATTCAGCCTCGACGTCACACCGAACCTCGTGTTCTCGGGGTCGGCCTCCTATCGCGTCACCGGCAACATCAGCGACATCAGCCGCCGGGATGAATCTGGCCTGCCGCGCGTTCGCACGGATGCGCCGGTCTACGCCGCAGAGGGTGACGAAACCATCGAGAACCTCCAGCTCGCCTATTACGGGCGCCCGGGCAAGAACCTCTACGGCCGGATTTCGGCGGGCTACCTCGAAGAGATGTACGGCGGTGTCTCGGCCGAGATCCTCTGGAAGCCGGTCACCAGCCGTGTCGCCTTCGGCGCGGAAGTGAACTGGATCCAGCGCCGCGACTACGATCAGCTCTTCGGCTTCCAGTCGATGACCACCACCGACCCGGTGTCCGGCGTCAAGCGCGAGATCCCGGAGTTCAACGGCCATGTCTCAGCGTACTACGACTTCGGCAACGGCTTCCACGGCCAGCTTGACGTGGGCCGCTACCTGGCCGGCGACATCGGTGCCACCGTGGGGCTCGACCGCGAGTTTGCCAACGGCTGGAGCGTCGGCGCCTATGCGACCGTCACCGATGCCTCTGCCGAAGACTTCGGCGAAGGTTCCTTCGACAAGGGTATCCGCGTCACGATCCCGATCAGCTCGCTGCTCAACGTCCCCACCCGGCGCGAGAACAACATCAATGTTCGGTCGCTGACCCGTGACGGCGGTGCGCGCCTCAACGTTCGTGGCCGGCTCTACGAACAGGTTCGGGACTACCACAAACCCGAAGTTGTCGAATCGTGGGGGAGGTTCTGGCGATGAGCATGACACGCCTGAAGACAATCGGCCTCGCCCTGTGCGCCGGCCTGATCCTCGCATCCTGCGGCAGCGACAAGTCGGCGAGCACCCTGGATGTGCTCAAAGGCATCCCCGCCTCGATCAAGGCGCGCCGGACGCCCCCGCCGCCGATCTCCGCGGCACAGATCGCCCAGGCCCTGCAGTCGACCAACAAGCCGGTCGCCCTGTTCCAGCTCGAGAACCGCAGGAACGCGCAGGTGCTCCTGTCGGAGGTCGAGCGCAACGGCGAATACCAGACCTTCGGCAACCAGGCGCGGCAGGCCGTCGTGATGCGCGACGGCATGATCACCGCCTCGCGCGGGCTTGGCGGCGACCTCATGTCCACCGAAGAGGACGAGCTGCTTTACATGATCCAGTCGCGCGCGGGCGGCAACGTCAGCTACGTGCAGCG
>NZ_JBRBWD010000004.1:0-5429 GCF_052825245.1 Sagittula sp. | reverse complement strand
GGGGGCGGAGCCCCCGGCGGAGGGGGGGGGGGGGGGCAGGCGCCCACCCTACCGCCCCCCCCGGGGGCGGGGGGGGGCGGCGGGGGCGGGGGGGGGGGGGGGGGGCGCCGCCCCCCCCCCCCCCCCCCCCCCCCGTCCCCCCACCCCTCCAAGCGGGGGGGGTTTGGGTTTCGGGCTGCTCCCCCCCCCCCCCCTCCGCCGGGGGCTCCGCCCCCGGACCCCCGGAGGTATTTGGACCAAGATGAAGGACAGGAGAGCGCCCTGCCCCTTCATCTTGGCTATAAATACCTGCCTCGGAACGCTTCAGGCGGCGCGGCGCTGACTTGCCGGGTGCGTCGGCGCCGCCCCTGGCGAGGCCTCAGCCCATGCGTTCGGAGGAGTGGCTGCCCGGCGACGACGGGAAGACCACCGTCTTGTTGCCGTTCAGGAAGACGCGGTGGTGGGCGTGGGCGTGGATCGCCCGGGCGAGCACCTGCGCCTCCACGTCGCGGCCGAGGGAGACGTAGTCTTCGGGCGACTGCGCGTGGGTCACGCGGATGGTGTCCTGCTCGATGATCGGGCCCTCGTCGAGGTCGGCGGTCACGTAGTGCGAGGTCGCACCGATCAGCTTCACGCCGCGGGCAAAGGCCTGCTTGTACGGGTTGGCGCCCTTGAACGACGGCAGGAAGGAGTGGTGGATGTTGATGATCCGCCCCGACATCTTGCGGCACATCTCGTCGCTGAGGATCTGCATGTAGCGCGCCAGCACGATCAGGTCGGCGCCCGCGTCCTCGACCACCTGCATGATGGCGGCCTCGGCCTGCGGCTTGTTCTCCTTCGTGACCCGGATGCAGTGGAACGGGATGTCCTGGTTCACCACGGTCTTCTGGTAGTCCATGTGGTTCGAGATCACGGCCACGATCTCGATCGGCAGGGCGCCGATGCGGCAGCGGTAGAGCAGGTCGTTCAGGCAGTGGCCGAAGCGGCTGACCATGACGACGACCTTCATCTTCGTCGCCTCGTCGTGGAAGGTGAAGTCCATGTCCATGCCTTGCGCCACGCTCACGAACTCCTGTTCGAGGGTGGCGAGCTCGGCGCCGGTCTCGGAGGTGAAGCTGGTGCGCATGAAGAACCTGCCCGTCTCCACGTCGTCGAACTGCGAGCTGTCTGTGATGTTGCAGCCGTGGTCGGCGAGGAAGGTGGCGATGCCGGCGACGATGCCGCGCTTGGACGCGCAGGACACGGTCAGGCAGAACTTGGTCATTGGGGGCTCCGGTCTGGAAGGGCCGCGGCGCGCGGCGGGTTGGGGAGGGATGGCGTGAACTGGCATTTGCTCTGCACATTCTGCATCGCGGCATCAAGGCCGGGATGAGCACCTGCGACCACCCCCTTCACGGATGCGACAGAGGGGCCTTGGCGTGTCGGAAAACACTGGCCGGGTCAGGCCTGCAAGCGCGGGTCTGTCGCCACCCCGGCACGGCGGATGCGCCATTCCGTCGGGGTCGCTCCGCCCGCCCGCAAAGGAAAAGGGTTTCCCCGAATCCCCCCTTTGCCGCCCATCGGCAACCGCTTCCCCCAAGCGCGACGGCGCGCGCCCATCCCGCGCGCAGGCGGGCGTCCGCCCGGCCCCCGCCCCATACCATGGTGCAGGTGCATGACGGGGCGCGGGATGTTACCCTTGCCCTGCATCGCTGGGGAGGACGGCATGCGCGATCTGGATCATGTGGCCGAGATCGACCGGGTTCTGCGCGGGCAGGACACGGGACGGGACAGCCTTGTCGCGGACAGCTGGCGGCGCTGCGTGGAAAGCTACGGCATGGACCCGACCCGGGCCGAGGCCGCCCACATCGTCACCGACGCCGAACTGCGCGCCCACCGGGAACAGTCCGAACGGCTGATCGCCACCGCGCGCTCCGGCCTGCAGGCGCTGTTCCGGCAGGTCGCGGGCCAGAACTACGTGCTGCTGCTCGCCGATGCGAAGGGCGTCTGCGTCGACTTCTTCGGCGATCCCCGGTTCGAGGACGACCTGCGGCAGGCCGGCCTCTACCTCGGCTCCAACTGGACGGAGGACCTGGCCGGGACCTGCGGCGTCGGCTCCTGCATCGTGACCGGCGAGGCGGTGACCATCCATCAGGGCGACCACTTCGGGCTGGCGCATACGCCGCTGTCCTGCACCTCTGCGCCGATCTACGACACCTGCGGCAAGCTGACGGCGGTGCTGGACATCTCGCTCCTGCGGTCGCCCTCGCCGAAATCCTCGCAGAACCTCGCGATGAACCTCGTCCGGGCGTCGGTGCGGCGGGTGGAGATGGCGAACCTCATGGCGATGACGCGGCGCGACTGGGTGCTCCGGGTCTCGGCCTCGCCGGAATTCCTCGAGGTCGATCCGGAGGCGGCGGTGGCGCTCGACGGATCGGGGCACATCATCGGCATGACGCATGGCGCGCGCGACATCCTCGCCCCCGGCGGCGGGTCGCTGATCGGGCAGCGGATCGACACGCTGATCGACCTCTCGGTCGACGACCTGCCCGACCTGATGCGCGGCCGTCCGTCCGAGGACCGGGTGCTGAGGCTGCGGGACGGGCGCGGGCTTTACGGCCATGCCATCGCGCCGCAGGCCGCCCGCGTGCCCCTGCGCCACCGCGACACCGCCCTGCCCGCTCCTCTGGCCGGTTTCGCCGGGCCGGACCCGGTGCTCGACCCGCTGCTCAGGACCGCCGCGCGGCTGGCGCCGACCCGTGTGCCGCTGCTGCTGACCGGCGAATCGGGGACCGGCAAGGAACGCCTCGCCCGCGCCATCCACATGAGCGGCCCGTCCCGCGCCTTCCACGCAATCCGCTGCGCCGCCGCCGGTTTCGAGGGTCTGGAGGACGCGGCGCCCGGCACGCTCTTCCTGCGCGGGGTCGGCGACCTCGACCAACAGGCGCAGGCCGCACTTCTGACACTGATCGAGCGGCGCGAGGACCTGCGGGTGATCGCCTCTGCCCGCCTGCCGCTGGCCCCGCGCCTGGCCGAGGGCAGCTTCCGCGACGACCTCTACTATCGCCTGTCGGGCGCCCGGCTCGACCTGCCGCCGCTGCGGCTGCGCCACGACACCGACTGGCTGATCGACCGGCTGATGCGCCCCTTCGCCGCCGACGGGATGCGCCTTTCGCCGCAGGCCCGGGCCGAGCTTCTGGCCCGCGACTGGCCCGGCAACATCCGCGAACTGCAGCACACGCTGGCCATTGCCGCCGCCGTGACCGAGGGGCAGGTGATCGACCTCCCCGACCTGCCGCGGCCCGCGCCCGCCACGGGCGAGGAAACCACCGACGAAGACCTGCAATCGCTGCTGGATGCCTGCCACTGGAACATGGCGCGCGCGGCACGGCGGCTTGGCGTCAACCGCTCCACCATCCTGCGGCGGGTCCGCAAGGCCGGCCTGAGTCCACCGGGGTGACTCCACCGGGCTAACCCTGCGGGATCGGCGCGGGCGCGTTGCGCGCCGTTGCGCGCGCAACGCGCAACACGCCAAATCCCGTGCCGCCCCGCAGCATCCGTCCTTCGGCGTAGCCAGCCCGCCCCGGGCTTTGCCACGCTCGCCCGCATAACAACCAAGACTAAGGAGGAGGACCACATGCTCGACTCGACATTGGCCAACGAAACCCAGGCCTTTCTGGACGACTTCGGCGATGCGCTGGAAAAGGGGGACATCGACCGCGCGACAGGGATGTTCCTGGACGACTGCTACTGGCGCGACCTCGTCACCTTCACCTGGAACCTGAAGACGGTCGAGGGCAAGGACCAGGTGGCGGACATGCTGAAGCACCAGCTCGACACCACGAAGCCCCGCGGCTGGCAACTGGCCGAGGGCGAGATCCCGACGGAGGAAGGCGGCGTCGTCACCGCATGGATCAGCTTCGAGACCGACCTGGCCCGCGGCTACGGCATGATCCGCCTGAAGGAGGGCAAGATCTGGACCCTGCTCACCACCATGGTGGAGCTGAAGGGTCACGAAGAGCCCAAGGGCTTTGCCCGGCCGCTTGGCGCCAAGCACGGCGCGGCCAAGAATCGCCCGACCTGGAAGGAAGAGCGGGAGCGCGAGGCAAGGACCCTCGGCTACACCGAACAGCCCTACTGCCTGATCATCGGCGGCGGACAGGGCGGCATCGCCCTTGGCGCACGGCTGCGGCAGCTTGGCGTGCCCACGATCATCGTGGAGCGCAACGAACGCCCCGGCGACAGCTGGCGCAAGCGGTACAAGTCGCTCTGCCTGCATGACCCGGTGTGGTACGACCACCTGCCCTACATCAAGTTCCCGGAAAACTGGCCCGTCTTCGCCCCGAAGGACAAGATCGGCGACTGGCTCGAGATGTACACCAAGGTCATGGAGCTGAACTACTGGACCAAGACCACCGCCAAGTCGGCGAAGTTCGACGCGGCGAAGGGCGAATGGACCGTGGTCGTCGACCGCGACGGCGAAGAGGTCGTGCTGCGCCCCAAGCAGCTTGTCATGGCCACCGGCATGTCCGGCAAGAAGCGGATGCCCGACTTCCCCGGCATGGACACCTTCAAGGGCGTGCAGCAGCATTCCTCCGAACACGACGGTCCCGACCAGTGGGCCGGCAAGAAGGTGGTGGTCGTGGGATCGAACAACTCCGCCCACGACATCTGCGCGGCGCTCTGGGAACACGACGCGGACGTGACCATGGTGCAGCGGTCCTCCACCCATATCGTGCGCTCCGACACGCTGATGGATATCGGCATGGGCGCGCTCTACTCGGAAGAGGCGGTCGCCAACGGCGTCACCACCGAGAAGGCCGACCTGATCTTTGCCTCCCTGCCCTACCGCATCCTGCACGAGTTCCAGATCCCCGCTTACGAGCAGATGAAGGAACGCGACAAGGAATTCTACGAGGGGCTTGAGAAGGCGGGCTTCTGGCTCGACTGGGGGGATGACGGCTCGGGCCTGTTCATGAAGTACCTGCGGCGCGGTTCGGGCTACTACATCGACGTGGGCGCCAGCCAGCTCATCATCGACGGCGAGGTCAAGCTGAAGCGCGGCCAGGTGGTCAGCGTGGACGAGACCGGCGTGAACCTCGACGACGGCACGCACCTCGACGCCGACCTGATCGTCTATGCCACCGGCTACAATTCCATGAACGGCTGGGTGGCCGACCTGATGGGACAGGAAACCGCCGACCGGCTGGGCAAGGTCTGGGGCCTCGGCTCCGACACCACCAAGGACCCCGGCCCGTGGGAAGGCGAGCAGCGCAACATGTGGAAGCCCACGCAGGTCGAGAACCTGTGGATGCACGGAGGCAACCTGCACCAGTCGCGGCATTACTCGCAGTATCTCGCCCTGCAGCTGAAGGCGCGGATGGAGGGCCTTCCAACGCCGGTCTACGGCAAGCAGGAGGTGCATCACCTGTCCTGACGCCTGTGCAGGCGGGGGTTTCGCTGCCTGCGGC
>NZ_JBRBWD010000003.1:0-27910 GCF_052825245.1 Sagittula sp. | reverse complement strand
GCCGTCGATCTGGTCGTAGGCGCGGAATTCGCCGAAGTACTTCGTGATCGCCGCGGTCAGCGTGGTCTTGCCGTGGTCAACGTGACCGATCGTGCCGATGTTGCAGTGCGGTTTCGACCGCGAAAACTTTTCCTTTGCCATGGTATTGGCTCCCTTTTCTTGTCGGATGGTGGGGTTGAAACCCACCCTACTAAGTTGGGTAGGGCGGGGTTTCCCCCGCCACCCGGCTTATGCGTACTTCGACTGGATCTCGTCCGAGATGTTCTGCGGAACCGGATCGTAGTGGTCGAACTGCATGGTGAACTGCGCGCGGCCCGAAGACATGGAGCGCAGGGTGTTGATGTAGCCGAACATGTTGGCCAGCGGCACGAAGGCCTTGATCGCCACGGCGTTGCCGCGCGGCTCCTGGCCCGACACCTGACCGCGACGGGAGGTCAGGTCGCCGATGATGGAACCGGTGTACTCTTCCGGCGTCACCACTTCCACGTTCATCATCGGCTCAAGCAGCTTTGCGCCGGCCTTCTTCAGACCTTCGCGCATGCACATCCGCGACGCGATCTCGAACGCGAGGACCGAGGAGTCGACGTCGTGGAACTTGCCGTCCAGCAGGGCCACCTTGAAGTCGATCACCGGGAAGCCTGCCAGCGGACCGGAGTCCATGACCGACTTGATGCCCTTTTCGACACCCGGGATGTATTCCTTCGGAACCGCGCCGCCGACGATGCGGGACTCGAAGGAGAAGCCTTCGCCCGGCTCGGTCGGGGTGATCTCCAGCTTGACTTCGGCGAACTGGCCGGAACCGCCGGACTGCTTCTTGTGGGTGTACTGGTGCTCGATCTTGTGGGAGATCGTTTCACGGTACGCCACCTGAGGTGCGCCGATGTTGGCCTCGACCTTGAACTCCCGCTTGAGGCGGTCGACGAGGATGTCGAGGTGAAGTTCGCCCATGCCCTTCATGATGGTCTGACCGGACTCGATGTCGGTCTCCACGCGGAAGGACGGGTCTTCGGCGGCAAGACGCGCCAGACCTGCGGACATCTTCTCCTGGTCGCCCTTGGTCTTGGGCTCGACCGCGATCTCGATCACCGGCTCCGGGAAGGTCATGGTTTCCAGAACCACCGGGTCCTTCGCGTCACACAGCGTGTCACCCGTGGTGGTGTCCTTCAGACCCGCCAGCGCGATGATGTCGCCTGCAAAGGCTTCCTCGATCTCTTCGCGGTTGTTGGAGTGCATCATCATCATACGACCGATGCGCTCTTTCTTGCCCTTGGTGGAGTTCAGGATCGAGTCGCCCTTCTTCATCACGCCGGAGTAGACGCGGGTGAAGGTCAGCGAGCCCACGAACGGGTCGTTCATGATCTTGAACGCCAGGCCGGCGAACGGCATGGAGTCGTCCGCACGACGCGGGATGTCACGGGTTTCCGTCTCGTCGCCCGGCTTGAAGCCCATGTAGTCGACGACGTCCAGCGGGGATGGCAGGTAGTCGACAACGGCGTTCAGCAGCGGCTGCACACCCTTGTTCTTGAACGCGGAACCGCCCAGGACCGGAACGAAGTGCAGCGCCAGCGTGCCCTTGCGCAGCAGTTTGCGCAGGGTCGGGACGTCGGGCTCTTCGCCTTCCAGGTAGGCTTCCATCGCCTCGTCGTCTTCCTCGACGGCCGCTTCGATCATCTTGCCGCGCCATTCCTCGGCGAGCTCCTTCAGCTCGTCGCGGATCGGGCCACGGACCCAGGAGGCGCCAAGGTCTTCACCCTTCCACACCCACTCTTCCATGGTCACGAGGTCGACGAGACCTTCCAGCTCGGACTCGGCGCCGATCGGCAGCGCGATCGGAACGGCGCGCGCACCGGTGCGGTCCTCGACCATGCGGACACAGTTGAAGAAGTCGGCACCGATCTTGTCCATCTTGTTGACGAAGACGATGCGCGGAACCTTGTAACGGTCGGCCTGGCGCCACACGGTTTCGGTCTGCGGTTCGACGCCGGCGTTGGCATCCAGAACGCAGACGGCACCGTCGAGAACCGCCAGCGAACGCTCGACTTCGATGGTGAAGTCGACGTGCCCGGGGGTGTCGATGATGTTCATGCGGTACTTGGTGTCATCCGTGCCCTCGGGGGTCGGATCTTCCTGCCACTGCCAGAAGGTCGTGGTCGCAGCGGAGGTGATAGTGATGCCACGCTCCTGTTCCTGCTCCATCCAGTCCATCGTGGCCGCACCGTCGTGCACCTCGCCGATGTTGTGGGATTTGCCCGTGTAGAACAGGATCCGCTCCGAGCATGTGGTCTTTCCGGCGTCGATGTGCGCCATGATACCGAAGTTGCGGTACCGTTCGAGGGGATAATCGCGTGCCATGGGTATGGGTCCTCTGGGGGTAATCTCTGCGCGGGCGCTTAACCCTCGCCTCCGATAAGTTCAAGCGTCGCGTTGCCGCGAACGGCAAAGAGCGGCCAAAGCCCGTCCCCGGGCCCGGCCACTCCGGTGTGCGGATGTGAGGAGCACCCGTTTCCCGCCCCGACTCCCGATCCGTATCCGGAGATCTCTCCGGCGGGATCGGGGCAGAAGGGGCGCGGGTGCTCCGGCATCTGTCTTACCAGCGGTAGTGCGAGAACGCCTTGTTGGCGTCTGCCATCTTGTGCGTGTCCTCGCGCTTCTTCACCGCGGCACCACGGGACTGGACGGCATCGATCAGTTCACCGGCCAGACGCTCTTCCATGGTGTTTTCGTTGCGGTTGCGGGACGCGGTGATCAGCCAGCGGATGGCCAGCGCCTCGCGGCGCTCCGGACGCACTTCGACCGGCACCTGGTAGGTGGCACCACCGACGCGGCGCGAACGCACTTCGACGGACGGCTTGATGTTGTCGAGCGCCTCGTGGAAGATTTCCAGCGGCGCGCGCTTCACCTTGTTCTCGACGCGGTCGAGCGCGCCGTAGACGATGCTTTCGGCGACGGACTTCTTGCCGTCGTACATCAGGTTGTTCATGAATTTGGTCAGAACGCGGTCGCCGTACTTGGCGTCGGGCAGGACTTCGCGTTTTTCTGCGGCGTGACGACGGGACATATCAGTATCCTCTTCTTCTCTGAGTTACTTCGGACGCTTCGCGCCGTACTTCGAACGGCGCTGCTTCCGGTCCTTGACGCCCTGGGTATCCAGAACACCGCGCAGGATGTGGTAACGCACACCCGGAAGGTCTTTCACACGGCCGCCACGGATCAGGACAACGGAGTGCTCCTGAAGGTTGTGGCTTTCACCGGGGATGTAGGAGATGACCTCGTAGCCGTTGGTCAGGCGGACCTTCGCAACTTTCCGCATTGCGGAGTTCGGCTTCTTCGGGGTGGTGGTGTAGACGCGCGTGCAGACGCCGCGCTTCTGGGGGCACTGCTCCAGGTGCTGGGACTTGGAGCGCTTGACTTTGGGCTGCCGCGGCTTGCGGATCAGCTGCTGAATCGTGGGCATGTAGACGTTATCCCCGTGCTTCTCACTTGGTGCCGGGGATCAGGCCCGGCGGGTTCAGGTCTGGCCCGCTCCGTCCGGACGCCCGCAGGGCGCCCATGGGTTGGGCCGGTTCGGTGCGCCGCGGGTGCGCCGGGCCAGGCCCTTGCACACAAACGACTTTTGGTCCGCATCCGACCCCTTACCGGAGGGCCTACGCGGGGGCGTTCCAGAGGTCCCGGGCTTGCATCGCCCCGAACTTGATCGCAGTCTCTGTCATGAGACGGTGGTTCGGTATCAAACGGAAGCGCCCAGACAACGTCCGGGCGCAACGGATTGGAGGCGCGTATACGCAGAGTCGCCCCCCTTGTCAACACCGCCGCCCCCGCCCCCTCGGCAAGCGGCTCACAAGCGCCTGTCAGAGCTGCGCGGCGACCGCCGCCTTGTCGATGACCGACAGCACCTCCGCGATGCGGCCGCCCTCCACGCGATAGAACACGTTCTCGGAAAACGCCACCCGCCGCCCGTCGACGTTCAGGCCGAAGAGCGCGCCCGCGGGCGTGCAGTCGAAGCCAAGCCGCGCGGCGATCCACGGCGGATCGACCGCCAGAAGCGCGATCCGGAACTGCAGGTCCGGAATGGCCGCCACATCCCCCTCCAGCATCGCGCGATACCCCGCCAGCCCGATCGCCTCGGCACCGTAGCGCACCTCTCCGGCCACGAAATCGCCCAGCCGGTCCCAGTCCCGCGCGTTCAGGCAGGCGGTGTAGCCGCGATAGAACGCCGCCAGCGCATCCCGATCCATTCCCGTCTCCCAGGCCACCGATGCCCCCCGCTGTACCGCGGCGGCACCCCGGCGAACAGCCCCCTTCATCCTGGTCCAAATACCTCCGCCGGAGGCGGCCCGAGGAGAAGGCCGCAGGCCGCCTCCGAGACACCCTGCGCGCGCGCCAGCGCGCACCGCATGACACCCCCCCACGGCCCCCACGGCCGCACGCCCGCTGGACAGCCAGACCGCCCCAAGGCACTCTCGCCGCGCACGCCGCCGGAGCCCCCCATGCAAGTGATCGGATTTTGCCGTTTCTCCTACCCCGCCGAAGGCGGCTTCCAGGTGGAGCACGACACGACCGAGGCCCGCGCCGCCTATCTCTACGCCCCCGAGCGGATCGAGGAACGCTTCCGCCACTTCGAGACCATCTGTATGCCCTCGATCCGGGCGCAGACCGACCCGGACTTCCTCTTCGTCATCCTCATCGGCGACACCATGCCCGCGCGCCTCCGTGCCCGGCTGGAGGCGCTGACCGCCGGCATGCCGCAGGTCCGCATCCTCGCCCGTCCGCCCGGGCCGCACCGCAAGGTCTGCCAGCAGGCCATCAATTCCGTCCGGGACATGAAGCAGCCAAGCCTCCAGTTCCGCCACGACGACGACGACGCCGTGGCGCTGACCTTCGTGCAAAGGCTGAAGGAGGCCGCCCTCGACGCCGCGCCGCTGCTGGAAAAGAACCGCCTCATGGGCTTCGACTGGAACCGTGGCTACGTCGCCCGGCCAGACGCGCAGGGGATCTGCGGCGAGGTCCAGGTGATGCCGTTCTGGGGCGTCGCGCAGGCGGTCTTCGTCCGGCCCGGCACCCGGCAGAGCGTGATGAACTTCGGCCACCAGAAGCTGATGACCTTCATGCCCTGCCTCACCTTCACCGACGAGGTCATGTACCTGCGCGGCCACAACGACCACAACGACTCCCGCCAGAAGAAACACGTCCGCCCCGTCAGGCTGCCCCGCCTCGACGCAGAAGGCGAAGCGCTCCTGAAGGAACGCTTCGCCATAGATGCCGATCAGGTCAGGCGCGTGTTCGGCGCCTGAACGAAGATCCCGAAAGCCTCAGCTGTCGCCGTCGGCCAGGGTCACGTGGATGATCTCGCCGTCGGCCTTGTCGGTGGCCAGCAGGAACGATCCGTCCTCCAGCACCTCCACGTCACGCACGCGTCCAAGGTCGGTCAGCAGGCGCTCTTCCTCGGACACCGTGTCGCCGTCCCAGCCGAGACGCACGATCCCCGGCGCCACCAGCGCGGCGATCAGCAGGTCGCCGTCCCACTCCGGGAACATCCCGCCGTCGTAGAAGGTCATGTCGCCCGGCGCGATCACCGGGTCCCAGTAGTAGTCGGGCTGCTCCATGCCGTCCTGAACCGCGATGCCCTCGCTCACCTCGGAGCCGTCGTAGTTCACGCCGTAGGAGATCACCGGCCAGCCGTAGTTCTTGCCCGCCTCGGTGATGTTGATCTCGTCACCGCCCGCCGGGCCGTGTTCCAGCGTGAAGAGCTGGTCGCCGCGCATCGCCGCGCCCTGTACGTTGCGGTGGCCGTAGGACCAGATCGTGTCGATGGCGTCCTCCTGCCCCACGAACGGGTTGTCCTCGGGGGTGGAGCCGTCCAGCGCCACGCGCACCACCTTGCCGTAGGTGGTCGACAGGTCCTGCGACTTCACGCGCTCTTCCTCGGTGAAGTGCTCGCCGGTGGTGATGAAGGCATGGCCGTTGCCGTCAAAGACGATCCGGCTGCCGTAGTGCATCGCCGCCGGGCTCGGCGGGTCCTGCACGAAGATGTCGGAAACCTCGGTCAGCTCGGTCATGTCCTCGGACAGCTTGCCGCGCGCCGCGGCGGTGGCGGAGGTGCCGTCGCCCATGCCCTTGGCGTAGGTGAAATAGATCCAGCGGTCATCCTCGAAATCGGGCCCGACCTTCACGTCCAGCAGACCCGCCTGCGTGCTGTTGCCCGCGGACTCGTTGAAGATCTCCGGCAGGCCGGCAATCGGCTCAGACACGGTGCCGTCCATCTGCACCACGCGCAGCCGTCCCGGGCGTTCGGTCACCAGAAGGCCCGCGTCGCCGGGCAGCGCCTCGATCGCCCACGGATGCTCCAGCCCCTCGGCAAGCACCGTCTGGGTGTAATCGTAGTCGGATGTGACCAGATCGGCCCGCGTCTGGTTCTCGAAGGCCGGCTCGAAGTCGGCTTTCTTCTCGCCCCATTCGTGGGTCTGCGCGAGGGCGGGCGTGGTGGCCAGCGCGGCGACGGCAGTCAGCGAGGTAAAGATGCGTGTCATGGATGTCTCCCTTTGTTGTTCTGCCAGCCCAACGAACGGTTCCCGCGCCGGGGTCCATCGCCTGACGCTATCGTGACCTGCGCGCCAGCGGCCGGGCGCAGTCACCGGGGAGCACCCAAAGAAAAAGGCCCCCGCGCGGGCGGGGGCCTTTCGATGTCCTGCGGCCTTGCGACCGGGTCAGCCTGCGATCACTCGCGGCTTTCCGGGGTGTCGACGATCAGCGTGTCGAACTCGTCGCCACCCACCACGTCGTCTTCCACTGCGGCAGCCGGAGCAGCCAGCGCGGCGGCCGCTTCGGCCTCCTCGCGGCGGGCTTCGATCACCACGTTGTCGCGGTCCGTCGCGATCTTGCGGACCTTCATGGTTGCGCCACCCGTACCGGCCGGGATCAGACGGCCCACGATGACGTTCTCCTTGAGACCGATCAGCGTGTCCTTCTTGCCCTGCACCGAAGCCTCGGTCAGCACGCGGGTCGTCTCCTGGAACGAGGCCGCCGAGATGAACGACCGCGTCTGCAGGGACGCCTTGGTGATGCCCAGAAGGATCGGTTCGCCCGATGCCGGACGGCCGCCCTTCTTCTCGGCCTTCGCGTTGGCCTCGTCGAACTCCATCTTGTCGACGTGCTCGCCCTTCAGCAGCGTGGTGTCGCCGCTGTCGAGGATCTCCCACTTCTGCAGCATCTGGCGAACGATGACCTCGACGTGCTTGTCGTTGATCTTCACGCCCTGCAGCCGGTAGACGTCCTGCACCTCGTCGATCATGTAGTTCGCCAGCGCCTCGATCCCCATGATCGAGAGGATGTCGTGCGGCGCCGGGTTGCCGTCCATGATGTAGTCGCCCTTCTGGACGAAGTCGCCTTCGACCACAGGGATGTGCTTGCCCTTCGGGATCATGTACTCTTTCGGTTCCATGTTCTCGTCGGTCGGCTCGATCGTGATGCGGCGCTTGTTCTTGTAGTCCTTGCCGAAGCGCACGTAGCCGTCGATCTCCGCGATGATCGCGTGATCTTTCGGGCGGCGTGCCTCGAAGAGTTCGGCCACACGCGGCAGACCACCGGTGATGTCCTTCGTCTTCGCACCTTCGCGCGGAATACGCGCCACAACGTCACCGGCCTTCACCTCCTGCCCGTCTTCACAGGACAGGATGGCGTCCACGGACATCGGGTAGGTGATCGGGTTGCCCGCATCGTTGCGGACCGGCTCACCGTCGCCGTTCACCAGGATGATCTCCGGCTTCAGGTCGTTGCCCTTCGGCGCGGCGCGCCAGTCGACCACGATCTTCTGCGTCATGCCGGTGGCATCGTCCGTCTCTTCGCGCACGGCCAGGCCGTTCACGAGGTCGACGTGCTTCGCCATACCGTCCTTCTCGGCGATGATCGGCAGGGTGTAGGGGTCCCACTCGATCAGCTTCTCGCCGCGCTTGATGTCCTGGCCGTCGGTCACGAAGACCTTGGAACCATAGCCCACCTTGTGCGACGCGATCTCTTCGCCCTGCTCGTTCACGATCATGATCTGCATGTTGCGGTTCATGACGATCTGCTCGCCCGCGACGTTGGTGATCAGCGACGGGTGCACGAACTGGATCTTGCCGTTCTGCGACGCTTCGAGGAACGACCGCGAGGAACCCTGCGCAACGCCGCCCATGTGGAAGGTCCGCATGGTCAGCTGCGTGCCGGGTTCGCCGATGGACTGCGCCGCGATGATGCCGACGGCTTCGCCGGTGTTCACCTTGGTGCCGCGTGCAAGGTCACGACCGTAGCAGGTCGCGCAGACGCCCTCTTCGGCCTCGCAGGTCAGCGGAGACCGGATGCGTGCCGTCTGCAGGCCCGAGTCCTCGACCATGTCGGCAAGGCGTTCGTCGATCAGCTCGCCGTGGCGCACCATGATGTCGCCCGAAAGCGGGTGCACAAGATCCTCTGCCGCGGTACGGCCAAGGATGCGCTCGCCAAGGCTGGACACCACCTCGCCGTCGTTGACCGCCGCCTGCGCGGTGATCGCACGGTCGGTGCCGCAGTCGTTCAGACGGATGATGCAGTCCTGCGCCACGTCCACCAGACGACGGGTCAGGTAACCCGAGTTCGCCGTCTTCAGAGCGGTGTCGGACAGACCCTTCCGGGCACCGTGGGTCGAGTTGAAGTACTCGAGAACGGTCAGGCCTTCCTTGAAGTTCGAGATGATCGGCGTCTCGATGATGTCGCCGTTCGGCTTCGCCATCAGGCCGCGCATCGCGCCCAGCTGCTTCATCTGCGTGACCGAGCCACGGGCCTTGGAGTGGGCCATCATGTAAACCGAGTTCGGTTCCATTTCCTGCCCGGCCTCGTTGTACCGCTTGGCGGAGATGGTGTTCATCATCGCCTCGGTGACCTTGTCGTTACACTTCGACCAGGCGTCCACGACCTTGTTGTACTTTTCGCCCTGGGTGATCAGGCCGTCCATGTACTGCTGTTCAAAGTCCTTCACCTGCTCGCGCGTTTCGTCGACCAGCGTCCACTTGTTGTCCGGGATCACCATGTCGTCCTTGCCGAACGAGATGCCGGCCTTGAACGCCTCGACAAAGCCCATGCGCATGATCTGGTCACAGAAGATCACCGATTCCTTCTGGCCGCAGTAGCGGTAGACGGTGTCGATGACGGTCTGCACGTCGCCCTTGCGCAGGAGACGGTTCACCAGGTCGAAGGGCGCCTTGGCGTTCAGCGGCAGGAGCTGGCCCAGACGGACCCGGCCCGGCGTGGTGTCGAACCGCAGCCAGACTTCGTTGCCTTCCTCGTCGATCTGCTTGACGCGGCACTTCACGTTGGCGTGCAGGTGGACCTCACCCGCCGTCAGCGCGTGCTCGACCTCCTCGGGGGAGGCAAAGACCATGCCTTCGCCCTTCATGCCTTCGCGCGCGATGGTCACGTAGTAGAGACCGAGGATCATGTCCTGCGACGGAACGATGATCGGCGAGCCGTTGGCAGGCGACAGGACGTTGTTCGTCGACATCATCAGGACGCGCGCTTCCAGCTGCGCCTCGAGGGACAGCGGGACGTGCACGGCCATCTGGTCGCCGTCGAAGTCGGCGTTGAAGGCCGAGCAGACCAGCGGGTGAAGCTGGATCGCCTTGCCCTCGATCAGCGTGGGCTCGAACGCCTGGATGCCCAGACGGTGCAGCGTCGGCGCGCGGTTCAGAAGGACCGGGTGCTCGCGGATCACCTCGTCGAGGATGTCCCAGACCTCGGGACGCTCTTTCTCGACCAGCTTCTTCGCCTGCTTCACGGTCGACGACAGACCTTTTGCCTCAAGCCGCGAGTAGATGAACGGCTTGAACAGTTCGAGCGCCATCTTCTTCGGCAGGCCGCACTGGTGCAGCTTCAGCTCCGGGCCGGTCACGATGACCGAACGGCCGGAGAAGTCGACGCGCTTGCCCAGAAGGTTCTGGCGGAAGCGGCCCTGCTTGCCCTTCAGCATGTCGCTGAGCGACTTCAGCGGACGCTTGTTGGCGCCGGTGATGACGCGGCCGCGGCGGCCGTTGTCAAAGAGGGCGTCGACCGATTCCTGCAGCATCCGCTTTTCGTTGCGGACGATGATGTCCGGCGCGCGCAGTTCGATCAGCCGCTTGAGGCGGTTGTTCCGGTTGATCACGCGGCGGTACAGGTCGTTCAGGTCGGAGGTCGCAAAGCGGCCGCCGTCCAGCGGCACCAGCGGACGCAGTTCCGGCGGGATCACGGGGATCACGGTCAGGACCATCCACTCCGGACGGTTGCCGGATTCCAGGAAGGATTCCACGACCTTCAGACGCTTGATGATCTTCTTGGGCTTCAGTTCGCCGGTGGCTTCCTTGAGGTCGGCGCGCAGGTTCTCGGCCTCGGACTCGAGGTCGATGGCTGCGAGCATCTCGCGGATGGCCTCGGCACCGATGTTCGCCGTGAAGGCGTCCATGCCGTACTGGTCCTGCGCGTCGAGGAATTCCTCCTCGGTCAGCATCTGGCCGTAGGTCAGGTCGGTCAGGCCCGGCTCGATCACCACGTAGTTCTCGAAGTAGAGCACGCGCTCGAGGTCGCGCAGCGTCATGTCCAGCATCAGGCCGATGCGCGAGGGCAGCGACTTGAGGAACCAGATGTGCGCGCAGGGCGCGGCCAGCTCGATGTGGCCCATGCGCTCGCGGCGCACCTTCTGGAGCGTGACTTCGACGCCGCACTTCTCGCAGACGACGCCGCGGTACTTCATGCGCTTGTACTTGCCGCACAGGCATTCGTAGTCCTTGATCGGACCGAAGATGCGCGCGCAGAACAGGCCGTCACGCTCGGGCTTGAACGTGCGGTAGTTGATGGTTTCCGGCTTCTTGATCTCGCCGAAGGACCACGAGAGGATCCGCTCCGGCGACGCCAGCGACACCTTGATCTCGTCAAAGACCTTGGGCGGGGTCAGCGGGTTGAACGGGTTGTTGGTCAGTTCCTGGTTCATGTGTTCCTCACAAATTCAGAGGGAAGCGGGGGCGCGAGGCCAAGATCTTTCGGACGAAAGATCTTGGCGACACAGAGTTTTCGTCGAAAACTCTGTGGGTTACTCGTCCTCCTCCGCATCCAGGAGTTCCATGTTGAGGCCCAGACCCCGGACCTCCTTGACGAGAACGTTGAACGATTCCGGCACGCCGGCCTCGAAGTTGTCCTCGCCCTTGACGATCGACTCGTAGACCTTGGTCCGGCCCGCCACGTCGTCCGACTTCACCGTCAGCATCTCCTGCAGGGTGTAGGCGGCGCCGTAGGCTTCCAGGGCCCAGACCTCCATCTCCCCGAAACGCTGACCGCCGAACTGCGCCTTGCCGCCCAGCGGCTGCTGGGTAACGAGCGAGTAGGGCCCCGTCGAACGGGCGTGGATCTTGTCGTCGACCAGGTGGTGCAGCTTCAGCAGGTACTTCACACCCACCGTCACCTTCCGGGCAAACTCCTCGCCGGTGCGGCCGTCGAACAGGCGGCTCTGGCCGCTTTCGTCAAAGCCCGCGCGGCGCAGCGCGTCGTTCACGTCCGCTTCCTTCGCACCGTCGAAGACCGGGGTCGCGATCGGGACACCGCGGGTCACGTTGCCCGCCATCTCCACCAGCGCGGTCTCGTCGGCGTCGGCAAAGCCCTCTTCGTAGACCTCGTCACCGTAGACGATCTTCAGAGCGTCGCGCACCGGGGTCAGGTCACCCGACCGGCGGTACTCCTGCAGCGCCTCGTCCACCTGGATGCCAAGCGAACGCGACGCCCAGCCCATGTGGGTTTCGAGGATCTGACCGACGTTCATCCGCGACGGCACGCCCAGCGGGTTGAGGCAGAAGTCGACCGGCGTACCGTCCGCGAGGAACGGCATGTCCTCCTGCGGCACCACGCGCGACACGACACCCTTGTTGCCGTGCCGGCCGGCCATCTTGTCGCCCGGCTGAAGCTTGCGCTTCACCGCGATGAAGACCTTGACCATCTTCATCACGCCCGGGGGCAGATCGTCGCCGCGGCGCACCTTCTCGACCTTGTCCTCGAACCGCGCGTCAAGCGCACGCTTCTGGATCTCGTACTGCTCGTGCAGGGCTTCGACGTGCTTGGCGTCCTCTTCCTCGCCGAGGGCAAGCTGCCACCACTGACCACGGGTCAGCGTCGACAGAAGCTCTTCGTCGATCTCCGAGTTCGCGCGCACGCCCTTCGGACCCTTCACCGCGGTCTTGCCGAGGATCATGCCCTTCAGACGCGCGTAGATGTTGCGGTCGAGGATGGCGAGCTCGTCGTCCCGGTCACGGGCCAGACGCTCGATTTCCTCGCGCTCGATCTGCAGCGCACGTTCGTCCTTTTCGACGCCGTGACGGTTGAACACGCGGACTTCCACGACGGTGCCGTAGTCGCCCGGTTTCACCCGCAGCGAAGTGTCGCGCACGTCCGAGGCCTTCTCGCCGAAGATGGCGCGGAGGAGTTTCTCTTCCGGCGTCATCGGGCTTTCGCCCTTCGGAGTGATCTTGCCCACCAGGATGTCGCCCGGCTCCACGTCGGCACCGATGTAGACGATGCCTGCCTCGTCGAGGTTGCGCAGCGCCTCTTCACCGACGTTCGGGATGTCCCGGGTGATTTCCTCGGGCCCGAGCTTCGTGTCGCGCGCCGCCACTTCGAATTCCTCGATGTGGACAGAGGTGAACACGTCGTCCTTGGCGATCCGCTCCGAGATCAGGATCGAGTCCTCGTAGTTGTAGCCGTTCCACGGCATGAAGGCGACGATGACGTTCTTGCCGAGCGCCAGTTCCCCCATGTCGGTGGACGGGCCGTCCGCGATGACCTCGCCCTTCATCACCGTGTCGCCGACCTTCACAAGGGGCTTCTGGTTGATGCAGGTGTTCTGGTTCGACCGCTGGAACTTGCGCATCCGGTAGATGTCGACGCCCGCGTCACCCAGCTCCAGGTCCTCGGTCGCCCGGATCACGATCCGCTGCGCGTCGACCTGGTCGATGATGCCCGCGCGCTTCGCCATGACGGCGGCGCCGGAGTCGCGTGCCACGACTTCCTCGATGCCGGTGCCGATCAGCGGCGCCTCGGCCCGCAGGGTCGGAACCGCCTGACGCTGCATGTTCGAACCCATGAGGGCGCGGTTGGCGTCGTCGTTTTCCAGGAACGGGATCAGCGAGGCCGCGACCGACACCAGCTGCTTCGGCGACACGTCGATCAGGTCGACGGTTTCCGACGGCGCCAGCGTGTAGTCGCCCGCCTGGCGGGTGTTGACCATCTCGTTGGTGAACTTGCCGTTCTCGTCCAGCGAGGCGTTGGCCTGTGCCACCGTGTGCCGCATTTCCTCGGTCGCGGACATGTAGTGGACCTCGTCGGTGACGACGCCCTCCTTCACGACACGATACGGGGTCTCGATGAAGCCGTACTTGTTCACGCGGGCAAAGGTCGCCAGCGAGTTGATCAGGCCGATGTTCGGACCCTCCGGCGTTTCGATCGGGCACATGCGGCCGTAGTGCGTCGGGTGCACGTCGCGCACCTCGAAGCCGGCACGCTCACGCGTCAGACCGCCGGGGCCAAGCGCCGAGAGACGACGCTTGTGCGTCACTTCGGAGAGCGGGTTGGTCTGGTCCATGAACTGCGACAGCTGCGAGGAGCCGAAGAATTCGCGGACGGCAGCCGCCGCCGGCTTCGCGTTGATCAGGTCCTGCGGCATGACCGTGTCGATCTCGACCGAGGACATGCGTTCCTTGATCGCGCGCTCCATGCGGAGCAGGCCGACGCGGTACTGGTTTTCCATCAGCTCGCCGACAGACCGCACACGACGGTTGCCGAGGTGGTCGATGTCGTCGATGTCGCCCTTGCCGTCACGCAGGTCCACCAGCGCCTTGATGCAGGCCACGATGTCGTCGCGGTCCAGCGTGCGCTGGGTGTCCGGCTTGTCGAGCGCGAGACGCATGTTCATCTTCACGCGGCCCACGGCGGACAGGTCGTAACGCTCGCTGTCGAAGAACAGCGTGTCGAACAGCGCCGAGGCGGCTTCGACGGTGGGCGGCTCGCCCGGGCGCATCACGCGGTAGATGTCCAGCAGCGCGGTTTCGCGGGACATGTTCTTGTCCTGCTCCATCGTGTTGCGGATGTACGGGCCGACGTTGATGTTGTCGATGTCGAGGACCGGGATCTCGGTGATGCCCGCGTCCAGCAGCTCCTTCAGGGTGCCGCCCGACACTTCGCCGTCCTTGTCGACGGTCCAGGTCAGCTCGTCGCCGGCCTCGACGTAGATCGCGCCGGTGTCCTCGTTGATGATGTCCTTGGCGACGTACTTGCCGACGATGTGCTCGAACGGGACAAGCAGCTGCTTGACCTTGCCTTCGTCGATCAGCTTCTTCACCGCGCGCGGCGTCACCTTCTTGGTGGCCTCCGCGATGATCTCGCCGGTGTCGGCATCGACCAGGTCGAACGTCGGACGGGTGCCGCGCACACGTTCCGGGAAGAACTTGGTCGCCCAGCCCTCGCCACGGCGGTACTCGAAGTTCACGGTGTTGTAGTAGGCGTCGCAGATCGCTTCCTGGTCGAGGCCAAGCGCGTACAGCAGCGTCGTCACCGGCAGCTTCCGGCGGCGGTCGATGCGCGCGAAGACGATGTCCTTGGCGTCGAACTCGAAGTCCAGCCAGGAGCCGCGGTAGGGGATGATCCGGCAGGCGAACAGCAGCTTGCCCGAGCTGTGCGTCTTGCCCTTGTCGTGGTCGAAGAACACGCCCGGCGAGCGGTGCATCTGGGATACGATCACGCGCTCGGTGCCGTTCACGATGAACGTGCCGTTCGGGGTCATCAGGGGCATGTCGCCCATGAAGACGTCCTGCTCCTTGATGTCCTTGACCGACTTGGCGCCGGTGTCCTCGTCGATATCGAACACGATCAGGCGCAGGGTGACCTTCAGCGGGGCGCTGTAGGTCATGTCGCGCTGCATGCATTCCTCGACGTCGTACTTCGGCTTCTCGAGGTCGTAGTCCACGAATTCGAGGACCGCGGTCTCGTTGAAGTCCTTGATCGGGAAGACCGACTGGAACACGCCCTTGATGCCTTCGCCGTCCATCGGCTTGGGCTGGTCGCCGGACTTCAGGAACAGCTCGTAAGACGATTTCTGAACCTCGATGAGGTTCGGCATTTCAAGAACTTCGCGGATTTTGCCGTAATAGCGGCGGAGGCGTTTCTGACCGAGGAAACTTTGCGCCATGAGGGGAGCACCCTTTCGATTTTCTCTGCCCGAACCTGCACGCTGCCGGGGCCACAGCGGCGGTTCACGTCAGTGACGGCGGGTTGACGGGTCCATTCTCGGCGCGCGTCCCACCGCGTGCCACTCGACCGGTTTCCCTGCCTTGGGAAGCCTCCCGTCTGCGCGCGGAAAACGCATGCAGACGGGGGGCTTGCCAAGACGGGCGAAGGGGGTGCCTGTTGTCCGGATGTTCTGGGGAAGACCGGATATGGGGGCTGGGGTCAGATATTCAACTGTCGTGCGCGCCCCCTGCCTCCGAAACACCTGCGACACGGGTTCGAATCGCTCGAGCCCGTGGGAGACTTCCGAATATTCGGTAAAGCGCATGCGCGCAACCCCCCTTGACCGGGGCGCGCGGTTTTATGCACTTGAAGCAGAATGACAAAAAGCGCCGGTTCCGTCAAGGAGTCATGGAAAAACAACGCTATTCAGCGGCTGGCGTGCCGCTGCCGTGCCAACTTCGCCCGAACGCACAGCAAACCCTTCACGGATCCTCAAGAAGCCGGCACGCCCTTAATCATTTCTTAACCTTCCGGCAATTAGACATGCGAACTCCGTGCGTTGCGTGGTGGGCCCATGATATACAGACTCCTGGACCGCCTTTTTCCACGGTCCTTCACGCGAAAGATCCTGTTCGTCGCCTTCATCGGAACGCACATCCCGCTTCTCGCCTTCACGGTCTTCGTCCTGCTCGGCGACGGCCCCTGGTCCGGCGACAAGACGGGTGCGCTTCTGCTGATCCTCGGGGCGACAGTCGCCGGCACCGGCCTGACGCTGGTCCTGCTGCGGCGGCTGCTCGCCCCGGTCTACGAGGTGACGCGCGCGCTGGCCGCCTTCGAGGAGCGGCGCGAATTCGCGCCCCTGCCCGACCGTCACCGCGACGAGGTGGGCTTTCTCATGGTCGCCACCAACCGGGTCCTGACGGAGGCGCAGCAGCGCATCCACCGCTACCGCTCGGAGGCAGAGACCGATGCCCTGACGACGCTCCTCAACCGGCGCGGGCTGATGCGCGCGCTCGAAGGGGTGGAACAGGGGTCGATCCTCGTGCTCGACATCGACGACTTCAAGGCGATCAACGACACCCACGGCCACCCCATCGGCGACGCGGTCCTGCAGGCCGTCGCCCGGCGCATCACCACGGCGGTGCGGGAAAAGGACATCGTCGCGCGCCTCGGCGGAGAGGAGTTCGTCGTCGTCATCAACGACCCGCGCACCGATCCGGAGGACGTGGCCGAGCGGTTGCTGACCTCGATCGGCAGCACGCCTGTCGCGGGCATCGCCGTGACCGCGTCCATCGGCGTGGCTGACTACCGGGGCGACGCGCAACAGGCGCTCATCAATGCCGACATGCGCACCTACGCCGCCAAGCGGCAGGGCAAGAACCGCTACTGCATCGGCACGTGATCCGGCCCGGCAGGGCACCCCGCAAAAAAACAAGCGCCCCCGGATGGGAGCGCTTGCAGTAAACCAGTCGTGAGACGGGAATTACTTGATCTCGACTTCGGCGCCTGCCTCTTCGAGCTTCTTCTTGAGTTCTTCGGCTTCGTCCTTGGAAACGCCTTCCTTGACGGCCTTGCCACCGGCTTCCACCAGTTCCTTGGCTTCTTTCAGGCCCAGGCCGGTGATGCCGCGGACTTCCTTGATCACGTTGATCTTCTTGTCGCCAGCGGACTTGAGGATCACGTCGAACTCGGTCTTTTCTTCTTCGGCTGCCGCGCCTGCGTCGCCTGCCGGGCCAGCCATCATGACTGCGCCGCCGGCGGCCGGCTCGATGCCGTACTCATCCTTGAGGATGGTCTTCAGTTCTTGTGCTTCGAGCAGGGTCAGGTTGACGATTTGCTCAGCAAGTGCTTTGAGATCTGCCATTTTGAGACTCTTTCAGATTTAGATATGGGTTCCAACGTCAGGGAGCATTCCCTACGCAGGTCGAAAGGTTGCTTACGCCGCCTCGCCCTTTTCCTCGATGGTGGTGAGGATGGAGGCGATGTTCGATGCAGGTGCGCCAATGGCGCCGGCGATGTTCGATGCGGGTGCGCCGATGCAGCCGACGATGGAAGCAATAAGCTCATCGCGCGACGGCATTTTCGACACGGCCTCGACACCGGCACGGTCCAGCGTGGTGCCACCCATGGCGCCACCAAGGATCTCAATCTTCTTGTTATCCTTGGCGAAGTCTTCGATGACCTTGGCCGCTGCGACCGGGTCCTCGGAGAAGGTAAGCACCGTCATGCCGTCCAGATACTTGGCGATCCCCTCGGCGGGGGTGCCCTGGACAGCAATCTTGGCGAGCTTGTTCTTGGCGACACGGACCGTTGCTTCACCAGCGCGAGCGCGGTTACGCAGATCCGTCATCTCTGCAACCGTGAGACCCTCGTAGTGGGCAACCACCACGACGCCAGAGCTTTCGAAGATCTGGCCGAGTTCCTCGACCAATTTCTCTTTCTGGGCTCTATCCACAGTTTCACTCCAGTTGTTGGAGGGCGGACCCTCCGGCTCTCAGTCGACCGGGTGTCCCCGGTCACAAAGTCCGAATGAGGGTCGACGCATCCTGTGGGCCCGACGCAGAAGCGCGGGGCTGAAAAGATGTCTCTTCCCGTCTCAGGCAGGAATTACCGGGGCCATTTCAGGAAATGGAACCAACCCACCGTCTCGGACGAATTGCGGCGCCGAATACGAATCGCATACGGCACCGCGAGGCCTCCATTAGCACCGGCCATTATTTCTTGCAATCATTCAATCAAATCCCGTCGCGCATCCGTTCGCGCAAGGCGACACTGAATTCCGCCGGATCCTTTATCCCATAGAGCTCCCGCACCAGCGGAGAGATGAAGGCCCGTTCCTGCGTCGCCTCGAACCCGCCCATGTCCGCCAGCATTCCCTGTTCATACAGGAAGTCATCGGCGTAGCCGGTCAGCACCCAGGACTTGTCGAAGGGCACCGATCCGCGCTTTGTCCGGTTCACCGCCCGCGCCACCACGTTCGTGCAGTTCGAAAACAGCGTGTTGTACCAGCGCGGCTCCGTCACCAGTTCCTCGCTCTCGCGCAGCATCGCCTCCAGCACGGCGCGCTGCTGCTCGATGGGGATGGACAGCGGGTAGAGGTACAGCTGATCGCCCGCCCAGAACTCCGAATTGCCGAACATGTCGCGTTCGGTCGTCCAGACAAAGAAGTACTCGAAGACCGGCAGCACGGCGGCCATCGGCGCGTTGTAGCTCTCGCCCTCTTCGCGCCGCGCCTCGACGGAGGCGACATAGGTCTTCCCGTCGCGAAAGCGGAAGGACAGCATGGTGTGGGCGATGGCCTCGCTGCCGGTGAACGGCTCCACCACGAAATAGGCCTGCTCCAGCTCCTCGGGGACGAGGGTCGCGTTGATCCAGGCTTCGCGCGCGACGCTGCCGTCGGGGGCGTAATCCCAGTTGCGGATATTGCGGATCACCGCCGCCTCCTCCCCGGCAGAGACCAGCGGCAGACGGCTGTGATCGGCGCGCCAGTCGCGGTCGTGCGACGGCAGCAGAACCACCCACGGCAGGTAGAGGACCACGGCGATGGCGGCCACGGCGATGGCGAAAACCTTGAGAACGCGCTTCATGCGGCCGTCTTACCGCGCCGCCGGGAAACGGCAAAGGCGGGATACCCTGACCCTGTAGCCCCCTCCTGACAGCCCCCTTCGGACAGTCCCAAAGAAAAAGGGCGCCCCGGCGGGACGCCCTCCTTCAATTCCTGGAACGGTCGGCTCAGTTGCCGGTCGCGTTCGACACGTCGACGGTGACGCCCGGGCCCATGGAGGAAGACAGCGAGATCTTCTTCATGTAGGTGCCCTTCGCGCCCGTCGGCTTGGCCGCGGACACGGCGTTCACGAACGCGCGGATGTTCTCGGCCAGCTTGGCCTCGTCGAAGGACACCTTGCCGACACCTGCGTGCACGACACCGGCCTTCTCCGCCTTGAACTGGACCTGACCGCCCTTGGCTGCCTCGACGGCCTCCTTGACGTCCATGGTCACGGTGCCGACCTTCGGGTTCGGCATCAGGTTCCGCGGGCCGAGGATCTTGCCCAGACGGCCGACGATCGGCATCATGTCCGGCGTCGCGATGCAACGGTCGAACTCGATGGTGCCGCCCTGGATGGTTTCCATCAGGTCTTCGGCGCCGACGATGTCCGCACCGGCTTCCTTCGCCTCGTCCGCCTTCGGGCCACGTGCAAAGACTGCCACGCGGACGGTCTTGCCGGTGCCGTTCGGCAGGCCGACCACGCCGCGGACCATCTGGTCTGCGTGACGCGGGTCGACACCGAGGTTCATCGCGATTTCCACGGTCTCGTCGAACTTCGCATTGGAGTTCGACTTGATCAGGGAAACGGCTTCCTCGACGGTGATGTTTTCCTTGCCTTCGAAGGCTTCGCGGGCTGCACGGGTGCGCTTACCAAGTTTTGCCATGACGATTACCCTTTCACCTCGATGCCCATCGACCGGGCGGAGCCCAGGATGATCTGCATTGCCGCTTCGACGTCGTTCGCCGAAAGGTCCTGCATCTTGGCTTCGGCGATCTCGCGGACCTGCGCCACGGTGACGTGTGCGATGGTCTCACGGCCCGGCTTCTCGGCACCGCGGGGGCGGTTACGCTTGCCCACGGGCTTCAGACCGGCGGCCTTCTTCAGGTAGTAAGACGCGGGCGGCGTCTTGATGTCCATCGTGAAGGACTTGTCCTGGTAGTAGGTGATCACGGTCGGGCACGGCGCGCCGGGCTCCATTTCCTGCGTCTTGGCGTTGAACGCCTTGCAGAATTCCATGATGTTGATGCCGCGCTGACCCAGCGCCGGACCGACCGGCGGGGAGGGGTTGGCCTTGCCTGCAGGGATCTGCAGCTTCATCTTGCCGGCGAGCTTCTTTGCCATCGGCTTTCTCCTTTTCCATCTCCCCCGCGACGCGTCGAAGGGGCTTCTTGTGGCGTGGTCAGGTCCGGATCTCGCGTGACCCTCGCCTCCCACGGTGGATTGCGCGCAACCTGACGGTTCCGCAGCAACAGGGGCGCCGCATATAACCTCGGCGGCGGTTTGGCAAGTGATTCCGAAGGGCGGCCTGCCGTCGCGCGCTATTCCGCGGCGGGGCGGGCCAGCAGCGGCGCGCCGTCCCGCTCCATCTCGGCAAAGACCCAGTCCCGGAAGCTCCGGATCATCGGATCGTCGGCCCGTGCCTCCGGATAGGCAACGGAGTAGATCGTGACCGGCAGCGTCACCGTGTCGAACAGCCGCTCCAGCCGTCCGGCCTCCAGCGTTCCGCGCACCATCATGTCATAGGCCAGCGCCACGCCCTGCCCCTGTTCCGCCGCCGTCGTTGCCAGTTCGCAGTTCGGAAAGACCGGCCCGCGCGGCAGGGCGCGCGGCGCCACCCCCGCCGCGTCGAACCATTCGTCCCAGGCGTCCAGGACCTCGTCGTGCATCAGCCGCAGCCGCAGCAGGTCGGACGGCACCCGTACATCCTCCCGCTCCCGCAGCGCGGGCGAGATCACCGGGTAGCGGGCAGAGGTCATGAACGGCTCGGTGACGACGCCGGGCACGGGATCGTCGGCCCACTGGATCACAAGGTCGCTGTCGTTCGCGGCGAAATCGGTCGAGGGCGCCCCGACCGACACCCGCAGCCGCACGCGGTCGCCGAATCCCAGGCGGTCCAGCCGGGGCACCAGCCAGCGCGCCGCAAAGCCCGGCGTGCAGAGGACACGGAACGGCCGCGCGCCCGCCTCCTTCACCGAACGGGTGGAGTCCTCGAAGGCATCCAGCAGCCCGGTCATCTTCCCGGCATAGCCGCGCCCGGTCAGCGTCAGGGAGATCCGGCCGCCCGTGCGCTCGAACAGCGCGGTGTCGAGGAACGCCTCAAGCGCCTTGATCTGGTGACTGACGGCAGAGGGGGTCAGGCACAGCTCCTCTGCGGCGGCCTTGAAGCTGAGATGCCGGGCCGCGGCCTCGAAGGCCCGGACGGCCGCGAACGGAGGGAATTTGCGCCCCATGGCTGAATTCCTTTCAACGGCTGGTGAAAATTGGTCTTTTGCGCCGGTGACGGGCCGATCGTAGCATCTTCTCACCAACTCTCAAAATTCGAACGAGGCCGGACATGAGCCCCTTTCACCGCTTCGGCGCGCCGCTCGGCTGCGCCCTGATGACACTCGTCTGCATGGCACCCGCCACCGTCGCCGCCGACGCAGACCCGCTGGCCTGGCGCGACGCCCCCACCATCGGGGCGCTCGTCACGCACCTCGACGACTGGCTGGACACCCATTCCGACCTGCCCCGGCGCGACGGGCCGCCCCTTGTCCGGTGGATCGGCGCGGCCCGCGCGGCCAGCCTGCACTCCGCGCGTCACGCGTCCCAGGAAGGCATGGCGCGCGGCATGTACGACCCCGAGGCCGACACCATCTTCCTCGTGCGCCCATGGGACATGAAAAACCCCTACGACGTGGGCGTGCTCCTGCACGAACTGACGCACTACCGGCAGGAAGAGGCGGGCCACTGGTACTGCGCGGGCGCGCAGGAACTGCCCGCCTACCGCCTGCAGGAAGAGTGGCTGGCGGACCTCGGCCTCGAAGCGGACATCAACTGGATCGCCGTCGTGCTGGAGGCAGGCTGCACACGCCGCGACATCCACCCCGACTGACCGGCCCCGCCCGCCGCAAAGGAAAAGGCCCGCGCGGATGCACGGGCCCGAAGGATCTGTCAGAAGATCTGCGCCGTCGCTAATGACCGGCGGCGCGAAGGGCTCAGCCCTGCTTCGAAACCTGGGTAAAGTCCAGCTCCACCGGGGTCTCGCGGCCGAAGATCGACACCGACACCGACAGGCGCTGGTTGTCCTCGTCGACGCCCTCGACCATGCCGTCGAAGCCCTCGAACGGACCGTCGTTGACCTTGACCCGCTCGCCGATCTCGAAATGGATGAGCGTCCGGGGCGCTTCGTCGCTTTCCTGCACGCGGCCGAGGATCGCCTCCACCTCCGCGTCGCGCATCGGCATCGGACGGCCCTGCGGACCGAGGAAGCCGGTCACCCGGTTGATGTTGGAAATCAGGTGATAGCCGCGGTCCGACATCTCCATGTGAACCAGCACGTAGCCGGGCATGAAGCGACGCTCGGTCGTCACCTTCTTGCCGCGCCGCACCTCGATGACTTCTTCGGTCGGGACCATGACCTCGTCGATCTGGTCCTGAAGCCCCTGCTCCTCAACCGATGTCCTGATCTGCTCGGCGATCTTCTTCTCGAAGTTCGAGAGAACGCTCACCGAATACCACCGCTTTGCCATGTCGACCTCGATCATTCCGCCCCCGAACGGGGCGCCTTCCGGAAATGAAACGGCGCGCGAGCCTTTATAGCCGCGCGCCGGAAACTGGACCCGTCCGTTACACCGTCCGAAACCGGATGGCAAGGGCCGGAGCGCCCCTGCGCCCGACTTCAGCTGCCGCCGAAGTAGGTCAGGATACCCGTCAGACCGGACCGGATCGCCAGGTCCACCAGCGCAAAGAAGACCGCCGTCAGCGCTGCCATGATGAAGACCATGATGCTGGTCAGCGTGACTTCGCGCCGGGTCGGCCAGACGATCTTGGCCACTTCTGCGCGGACCTGCTGGATGAACGTGATCGGGTTGGTCGTCGCCATGCGTGAATGTCCCGTGTGCTGCGGTTTCGTGGGCATGTACGCGCAGGGGCCGGCAAAAGCAAGGCGTGAGCCGCTCCCGGATGCGTGAATGAATCGAATGAACCTTTTCGGCTCGGGGAGGTTTACCCCCCAGAGCGCCACGGCAAACACGCCGCCGACGCAGCAGAAACCTAAAAGGATCTGACATGAAACGTATTCTGACCGCAACCGCCCTTATTTCCGTGATCGCAACCGGCGCAATGGCCCAGAGCGAGAGCAGCTTCAACGCAAACGAGATCAACACCTTCATTCCCGAGGTGAACGTCGAGATGCTGCCCGACGCCCAGGTCGCTTCCCTGATGGCCACCATCAACGGCGAAGGCAACGAAGAGACGAAAGAGCGCCAGATGCGCGCCTACCTGGGCGAGTTCAAGACGAACAACCCCGAGCTGGAAATCACCCTCTACCCCGAAGGTCTGACCGACGCCGAGATCGAGGCGATGATGACCTACGCACCGGGCGTCGACATCTACTCGATCACCGACGAGCAGTTCGCAGAGCTGCGCGCCGTCCTGGCGACCAACGACGAAGAGGCGATCAAGACCTACATCGACACTCTCGAAATGTGATCCAGGTCACAGTTCTACCCGGAAGGGGGCCGCTTTCAGCGGCCCCTTTCTCGTGCCCGCTCACACCCGGTCACGGCATCGTAAGAATTTGAAAAATAATCGAATTTTCTTGGAACGATCATTGGGGAAGGCGGTTGTTCTTGTGCAAGGCAGGTGCAGAACAGCACGGCCAAAGAGGTGCACTGCACCGCCCACGAAGATGAAAAGGAGACATCCTTATGAAACGTTTTCTGACCGCAACCGCACTCGTGTCCGTCATTGCAACCGGCGCCGTGGCGCAAACCAGCTTTGACGAGAACACCATTTCCACGTTCCTTCCGAACGTGAACGTCGAGGCGCTGAGCGACGAGCAGGTCAACACCCTGATCGGCATCGCCAACGGCCCGGGCAACGAGAACGAGAAGTCCCGCCAGATGGAAGCCTACCTGGGCGAGTTCCAGTCCGACAACCCGCCGGCCGTGGCCGTCGACGAGCCGCTGCCCGAAGTGGCTGAAGCCGACGAAATCGACGACATGAACGACGAAGGCACGTTCAACGTGAACCAGATCGAAGCGTACATCCCCGAGCTGGACGCATCGACCCTGACCGAACAGCAGACCGCCGCCCTGATCTCGATCATGAACGGCGACGGCAACGAGAACGAGAAGAAGCGCGAAATGCGCGCTTACCTCGGCATCGAATAATCCAGGTTCCTGTTAGCAAGTACGGGGCTGCCTTCGGGCGGCCCCTTTTTCGTGCGCACACGAAACCTCCGCTGCAACGGCAGCACTGGCATGACATCGATGTCCGGAGGAATGGCAGGGGCAGCAGGGTTCGAACCCGCGACCTACGGTTTTGGAGACCGTCGCTCTACCAGCTGAGCTATACCCCTTCAGGCCGTGCCGTCAGGTACACGGGCCAGCGGGTGAAATCAAGACGTCTTTGTCAGGGAATTTGCGCCGCCTTCCAACGCGATCCGCGGACAACGCCCGGCCCGCCGATCCGCACCGGCACCACCCGCCGACACCCTCCGCGCAACAGCCCGCCCTGCCCGCAGCCTTGATCGGCCCGCACGCCCGCGACGGTCAGGAGCCGCGCGCCGCGAACAGACGCCCCCCGGCACGAAGCGCCGCCCTGCCCCTCGCCGAACCGCCCCCGTCCGACCCGCAGGATTCGCTCCGGACCGCGCTGGAATCTCATGCCCCCGGGGGTCCGCCCAACCCCGAAAAGGGCGCCGCAAGGGGCGGAATCCGATTTTTCATTCCCGCACACGAACTGTGCACAGCACGAATTCCCCCTTTCCGAGGCCCCGCGGACGGCCGCGCCGGGCCCCCCCTTGAAACCGCCGGAACGCCCGATTGTCCAAGCGGGCTTGAGCCGCACCAAAAGCCTCACTTCATGCACAAAGACCCGTTTGGCCGTCGCCGATTTCAAGCACACGTTTTCGCGAGCAATCCGAGATTTCTTCGTGATTTCAATGTCTCAGACGGCAAGCCTACTTGTTCGGTGTCGGAAGCAAACACCGACGCAAACAAGACCGGCGGCACCGATGCCGCCACCTCAAACTGGAGAAATGAAATGAAAACGCTTATCGCATCCACCCTCGCCGCAACCGTTCTTCTGACCGGCGTTGCCTCCGCTGCTCCGGCCCCGCGCCTGTCGTCCGAGGCATTCATCCTGCTGCCGAACGCCGACTACTCGAACCTGACCGACACCCAGGTTCACCAGATCAACGCAGTCGTGCACTCCGGCGGTGACTCGAACGAACTGCGCAACGGCATCCGTGCAGTTCTGAAGTGATCTGCCACAAGGTATCGCGCGGGCCCGCACTCCCAGCCTGCGCGATACCGAAGTTGCCAATGCCGCGCCCCCACGGGGGTGCGGCCAATACGTTTCCGGGGGCCCGCGCCCCGATCCCCCTCAGATCCAGCGCATCCGCCGCAGGACCACAAGCTGCAGGGCACCGATGACGCAGAGCGCGCCGGTGAACACCCAGAAAGCCCAGGGCCACGACGCCCCCGGCATTCCCGCCAGATTGATCCCGAAAAGACCCGTCAGGAACCCCAGCGGCAAAAACACCGCCGAGAGGATCGACAGCAGGTAGAGGTTGCGGTTCAGGCGTTCGTCCCGCGCGCTCTGCATCTCGTCCCGCACCAGCGCCATCCGGTCGCGCAGCGCGTCGGCGTCCTCCACCACCCGCTCCAGCGCGTCCAGCTCCTCTGCCAGTTGCCGCAGGTCGTCGCCCTCCACCCAGTCGGGATGCACCGCCTGCAGGGTCCGCATCGCGTCGCGCTGGGGCTGCAGGTAGCGGCGCAGGATGATCGCGGTGCGCCGCAGGTCCACCAGCCGGCCGGCCATCTCGGGCCGGACCTCCTCCAGCACCTCTTCCTCAAGGTCGTCGGCCTTGTCGTCGACCTCGCGCCAGAACGCCTCGATCCGGTAGGTCAGGCGCTCCGTCAGCATCACCAGGAACTCCGCCGCGTCCTTCGGCCCGCCGCCACGCTCAAGGCTTTCGGCGATGTCCTCGATCGCCTTCACCTTCCGCATCGACAGCGACACGATCCGGTGCGGGTCGATCCACAGCCGGACCGAAACCATGTCCTCCGGCGCTTCGCCCTCGATGGTGTTGACGCCGCGCAGGATGACGATCAGCCCGTTGCCCACCGGCGTGACACGCGGGCGGGTCTCCTCGGCCACCAGCGCATCGATGATCGTCGGATCGAGATAGGACAGGTTCCCGACGATCCACGACGGCGTGTCGGCGTGCTGGGCGCGCAGATGCACCCAGGCCAGCGTGTCGTGGCGCAGCAGTTCCGGCACTTCGGCAGGTTCGAGGCGGCGGCCCGCATCGGGACCGTCAAGGGCAAAGGCGCGCAGGATCATGTCCTGCGTAACGGGGACGAGAGTGGTCATCTGGCGGAGGATACAGCGGCTTTTGCCCTGCGCAATGGGCGACGCGCAGGCCGCGCGACTTGACGATCCCCCCGGAACGTCGAAGGGTCGCCGCGACGCGGGAAAGGGGATGACCGATGGACCAGACACTGACCCTGGAAGAGCTGCGCAGCCCCGACCCCGCGGTCGAGGCGCTACTGGCCCGCCACCATGCCGACATGCGCGCGCAATCGCCCGAGGAAAGCTGCCACGTCATGACCTCCGACGCGCTGCGCGCCAGCGGGGCACGGGTCTTTGCGCTGCGGGCCGGGGGTGCGCCCTGCGCCGTGGGGGCGCTGAAACCGCTGGACCGGGCGGGCTGGCCCGGCGGCGTGGACTGGCCCGACGGCGGCACGATGATGGAACTGAAAAGCATGCACGTCGCCCGCGCCCGGCGCGGCGAGGGGCTGGGCAGGGTGCTGCTCGACGGGTTGACCGATCAGGCCCGCGCCTCCGGCGCCGTTGGTCTCTGCCTCGAAACCGGGTCGGAGCCGGAATTCGCCGCCGCCCGCGCGCTCTACCACCGGGCGGGTTTCACCGATTGCCCGCCTTTCGGGGACTACGTGACCGACCCGCTCTCCGTCTTCATGCTGCGCCGCCTGTGACACCGCCCGTCAGACTGCGCACCGCCCGGCCCTCCGACGCAGCGATCCTCGCGGCGATCTCCTTCGAGGTCTGGATGCACACCTACATCCGGCGCGGCGTCGACACGGCCTATGCCGAATACGCGCTCGACACCTTCACCGCGGCGAACCTCGCCGCTGTCATCGCCGATCCCGGCGAACACGTGATCCTGTCGGAGAACGAGGAAGGCCCGGACGCCTTCATCCGCCTGACCCGCAACCGGCCCGCACCGCTGCCGGGATGCTCCGATCTGGAGATCTCCACCCTCTACGTCCAGCCCCGCCACCACGGCCGCGGCCTTGGCCGGGCGCTTCTGGCGCGCGGGCTCGACCACGCCCGGTCGCTGGGCCAGCCCTCCGTCTGGCTGGCCACCAATTCCGAAAACGCCCCCGCCATCGCCTTCTACCTGCGGCAGGGCTTCGAACGGATCGGCACCACGCATTTCCGCATCGGCGACGCCGCCTATCCCAACGACGTCTTCCGCCTGACCCTCGACCGCTGAGGCAGGGCGGCGCAGAGCCCCGCCCTACGGGGTGGTGTGCTGCTTGAGAAGGTGCGCGATGTCCGGGGGGCGAGCGAACCGGGGGCAAGCGAAAAGGGCGCCCCGTTTGGGACGCCCTTCTCTATCTCAGCCGTGTGATGACGGCACAGGCCGTGATCAGGCGACGATCTTGGAGACGACGCCCGAACCGACGGTGCGGCCGCCTTCGCGGATGGCGAAGCGCAGGCCTTCTTCCATCGCGATCGGCGCGATCAGCTCGACGTTGAACTTCAGGTTGTCGCCCGGCATCACCATCTCGGTGCCTTCCGGCAGCTCGACGGTGCCCGTCACGTCGGTCGTGCGGAAGTAGAACTGCGGACGGTAGTTCTTGAAGAACGGCGTGTGACGG
>NZ_JBRBWD010000002.1:0-68950 GCF_052825245.1 Sagittula sp. | reverse complement strand
GGCCCGCCCCCCCCCCCGGCGCCCCCCCCGCCGCCCCCCCCCCCCCCCCCCCCCCCCCCCCCCCCCCCCCCCCCCCCCGGATCGCCTTGCGTCAGCAAGGCGAAACCCTTCAGCGCACCGAGTTGACCGAGCTGTCGAGCAGGTGACGGGTGTAGGGGTCCTTCGCCTCCAGCCGCCGCATCTCGTCCACGCCCAGCACCTCGACGAAGCGGCCGTCCTTCATGACGGCGATGCGCTCGCAGAGGTGGCCCACCACGCCGAGGTCGTGGGAGACCATCACGTAGGTCAGCTCGTGTTCACGGCGCAGGTCGGCCAGCAGGTTGAGGATCTCGGCCTGCACGGAGACGTCGAGCGCGGAGGTCGGCTCGTCCAGCAGCAGGATCGCCGGATCGCAGGCGAGCGCGCGGGCGATGGCGACGCGCTGGCGCTGGCCGCCCGACAACTGGTGCGGGAAGCGGAAGCGGAAGCCGGCGCCGAGCCCCACGTCGTCGAGCAGCCGTCCGATGCGGGCGTCGATGTCGGGCACGCCGTGCAGGGTCATGGCTTCGGACAGCACGCGGTCGACGGTGTGGCGCGGGTGAAGCGAGGCATAGGGGTCCTGGAAGACCATCTGCACCTTGCGGTAGAAGTCCTTGCTGCGGGTCCGGCCCAGCGTTTCCCCGGCGACGGCCATGTGGCCGGACCATGTGGGTGCGAGGCCCGCGATGGCGCGCAGGATCGTCGACTTGCCGGAGCCGCTCTCGCCCACGAGGCCGAAGCTTTCGCCGTCGGCGACTTCGAAGCTCACGTCCTTCACGGCGTCGGCGCGCTGCGCGCCGGTGCCGAACCACACGTCGAGGTGGCGGATGTCGATGGCGCTCATATGCGGGCACTCACGGAGGGGGCTTCGCGCCATGCCGGGTCGCGTTGCAGCACCTCCAGCCTGTCGCGCGGGTGTTCGAGGTCGGGCACGGAGTTCAGGAGGCCCAGCGTGTAGGGGTGTTGCGCGTTGCGCAGTTCGGACGCCTTGCAGGTCTCGACGATCCGCCCGGCGTACATCACCGCGATGCGGTCGCAGAACTTGGCCACGAGGTTCAGGTCGTGGCTGATGAAGATCAGGCCCATGCCGCGGTCCTTCACCAGCTTGTCCATGATGTCGAGCACCTGAAGCTGCACCGAGACGTCGAGCGCGGAGGTCGGTTCGTCCGCGATCAGGATCTCCGGGTTGGGCAGCAGCATCATGGCGATCATGATCCGCTGGCCCATGCCGCCCGACACCTCGTGCGGGTAGAGGTCCATGACCCGGGCGGGGTCGCGGATGGCGACCTCGTCGAGCATGTCGAGCGCGCGCTTGCGGGCCTCGGCCCTCGACACCTTTTCGTGCGCGCGGAGCGCCTCGACCAGTTGCTGGCCGACGGGCATCACCGGGTTCAGCGAGAACTTGGGGTCCTGCATGACCATGGACACCCGGCCGCCGCGGAGCTGGCGCATGCGCGCGTCGGGCAGGGTCAGGATGTCCTCGCCGTGCACGGACAGACGGTCGGCGGTGACTTCGCCCGGCGGCTGGATCAGGCGCAGGACGGCGCGGCCGGTCATCGACTTGCCCGAACCGCTTTCGCCGACGATGCCCAGCCGTTCGCGGCCGAGCGTGAAGGAGATGCCGCGCACCGCGTCGAAGACGCCGGAGCGGGTGCGGAACTTCACCCATAGGTTTTCGACGTCGAGGAGGGGGTCTTCGGTCATGCGTTGCCCTCCTTCGGGTCGAGCACGTCGCGCAGCCCGTCGCCCAGCAGGTTGAAGGCGAGCGAGATGGCGAAGATCGCGATGCCGGGGATCGTGGCGACCCACCAGTAGTCGAGGATGTACTTGCGCCCCTCGGAGATCATCGCGCCCCATTCGGGGCTCGGTGGCTGCGCGCCGAGGCCGAGGAAGCCCAGCCCCGCGGCGGTCAGGATGATGCCCGCCATGTCGAGCGTCACCCGGATCACCAGCGACGAGATGCAGAGCGGCCAGATGTGTTTCGTCACGATGCGGAACGGTCCCGCGCCCTGCAGGCGGACGGCGTGGATGTAGTCGGAGTTGCGGATGGTCAGCGTTTCGGCGCGGGCGATCCGGGCGTAGGGCGGCCAGGCGGTCAGCGAGATCGCGAGCACCGCGTTCTCGATCCCTGCGCCGAGGGCGGCGACGAAGGCCAGTGCGAGGATCAGCCGCGGGAAGGCGAGGAAGATGTCGGTGATCCGCATCAGGACCACGTCCACCCAGCCTCCGGCATAGCCCGAGACGGTGCCCATGATCAGCCCGACGAGCGGCGCCACCATGGCCACGAGCAGCACGATGTAGATCGAGATCCGCGCGCCGTAGAGCAGGCGGGAGTAGATGTCGCGGCCGAGGCTGTCGGTGCCGAAGATATGGCCTTCGGCCCCCGGCGGCAGCAGGCGCGAGCCGAGGTCCTGGGCAAAGGGATCGTCGGTCGCCAGCAGCGGGGCGAAGATCGCGGCAAGGATCAGCACAAGGAGCACGATCAGCCCCAGCATCGCCAGCGGGTTCGACCGGAAGGTGAGCCAGCCCTTGTACCACGCCGAGAAGCGGGCCTGCCGGCGGGAGGTCGGCTCTTCGCTCAGGAGCCATGCGCGGAGGGACGTGTCGGTCATTTGGCCCTCGGATCGAAGAAGCGGTAGAGCAGGTCGGAGAAGATGTTGATGCCCACGAAGATGGTGCCGATCACGATGGTGCCGCCGAGGACGGAGTTCATGTCGTTGGCGAGCAGCGAGGTCGTGATGTACTGGCCGATGCCGGGCCATGCGAAGATGATTTCGGTCAGGACGGAGCCTTCGAGCAGGTTGGCGTAGGCCAGCGCGATCACCGTCACCAGCTGGATTCGGATGTTGCGGAAGGCGTGGCCCCAGATGACCTGTCGTTCCGACAGGCCCTTCACCCGCGCGGTGGTCACGTATTCGGAATTCAGCTGCTCCAGCATGAAGGAGCGGGTCATGCGGCTGATGTAGGCCATGGAGTAGTAGCCCAGCAGCGAGGCGGGCAGGATGATGTGCGAGAAGGCGTCCCTGAAGACGGTCCATTCGCCGCGCAGCGCGGAATCGACCAGCAGCATCCCGGTGATCGGTTCGACGATGCCCTGATAGAAGATGCCCAGCCGTCCGGGGCCCGCGACCCAGCCGAGGATGCCGTAGAACACCAGGAGCCCCACGAGGCCCAGCCAGAAGATCGGCATCGAATACCCGATGAGGCCGACGAACCGGGCGAGCTGGTCGATCCAGCTTCCGCGTTTGACGGCGGCGATGACCCCCAGCGGCACGCCGAGGACGACGCCGATCAGCGTGCCGAGCGTGGCGAGTTCCAGCGTGGCGGGGAAGACGCGGGCGATGTCGGTGGTGACTTCCTGCCCGGTGCGGATGGAGCGGCCGAGATCGCCGTGCAGCACGTCGTTGACGTAGATGCCGAACTGCACCAGCAGCGGCTTGTCGAGGCCGAGTTCAAGAAAGGTGGCGTCATATTGCGCCTGTGTCGCCCGTTCTCCGATGACGGCCAGAACGGGGTCGATCGGCATCACCCGGCCGATCATGAAGGTCACGAAGAGCAGACCGAGGATGGTCGCGGCAACGGTGGCTACGGTCCCCAGGGTCTTCTTGGCCCATGGGGGGAAGGACGGCATCTGCCGTCCTTCTCCAGTGGTGCTGTCGGTCATTACTTGGTGATGACCCAGTAGGAGACCGCGGTGGTCGCGCCGCCGGCGACGAAGTTCTCGACGCTTTCGCCCATGCCGTTCTGTTCGATCTGCTGGAACATCATGCCGAAGGGGCTGACCTGCTGGTGCTCGCGCTGAAGCTCCAGGTACATCTCGCGGCGCGCGTCGGTGTCGTTCTCGACGACGGCGGCCAGCGTCTTCTCGTTCATCGCGCCCGGATCCCAGGCGTTGCGCCATGCGAGGTAGCCGGTGTTGCCGGCCTCGTCGGCGTTGTCGGGGTTCAGCGCGAAGGTGCCGGCGTTGGTGTTCGGGTCCGGATAGTCCGGGCCCCATGCGCCCACGTAGATGTCATGCTCGCGCGCGCGGTAGCGGTCGAGCGTCTGCGCACCGGTGCCGACGATCAGTTCGACTTCGCAGCCGAGCTGGCCCCAGGTGTTCTGCAGCGACTGCGCGATGTCGAGACGTTCCTGCGCGTCGCGCACGGAGATCTCGATCGGCCCGCAGTCCGGGAAGCCCGATTCGGCCATGGCGGCCTTGGCGGCGTCCATGTCGAAGCCGTAGGGCTTTTCCTCGAGCGCGCCGAGGAAGGTCAGCGGCAGGAAGGCCTGGTGCACGGTGTACTGGCCCTTCAGGAAGGAGCCGGACATGCCGTCGTAGTCGACGGCGAGTTTCAGCGCCTCGAGCACCTTCGGGTCTGCCAGCATCTCGACCTTCTGGTTCGCGGACCAGTACATCAGGCGGCCGCGCAGTTCGTCGACGACCTTGACGCCCTCGACATCGGCAAGGCCCGCCACGTCCTCGGGCGAGAGGTTGCGCGCCACGTCGATGTCGCCGCGTTCGAGCTGAAGCCGCTGGGTGGCGGATTCCTGGATGTGCTGGACGATCACCCGCTCCATCGCCGGCTTGTCGCCGTGGTAGTTCGGGTTGAGGTCCATCAGGACGCTCTCGTTCGGCTTCCAGTCCACGACCTTGTAGGGGCCGGAGCCTGCGGTGTTGGTGCGCAGCCAGTCGCTGCCCATGTCACCGTCGACCTCGTTGGCCATGGCGGTTTCCATGTCGACGATCCCGCCGATGGTTGCGGTCAGGCAGTTCAGCACGAAGGACAGCGCGTAGGGCTTGTCCAGAGTCAGGACGAGCGTCTTGTCGTCGGTCGCCTTGATGGTTTCCTCGACGTTGTCGGCGGTGAAACCGAACTGCGTCAGGATGAACGCGGGCGTCTTGTCCAGCAGCACCGCGCGGCGCAGCGAGAACTCGGCGTCCTTGGCGGTCACCGGGTTGCCGGAGGAAAAGACATGCCCCTCGGCCATGGTGAAGGTGACGGTCTTGCCGTCCTCGGAGATCTCCCAGCTTTCGGCAAGCTGCGGCTGGTAGCCCGCGTCGAGGTCGAGCGGATCGAAGTTCACCAGCTTTTCGTAGACGTTGCGCGACACGTCGGCGCCTGCGAACTCGAAGCTTTCCGCCGGGTCGAAGGTCTTGATGTCGTCGATGCGGTTGGCGATCACCAGCATGTTCGGCGGGGTTTCCGCCATGACCGGGGCAGCAGTGCCCAGGGCCACGATTGCGGCCACCACGGCCGCTGTGAAGTTGGTCTTCATTTTAGTTACTCCCTGTTGTGTTTTTTGTTTGGTTACCGGTCACTCACCCCATGTCTTGCGCAGAACGCGCAACCAGTTCCTGTGTGTCACCCTGGCCATGAGATCGTCGTCGACACCGTGGTCCTTCAGCGCCGCCACAAGATTGGGCAGCCCTGCGATGTCGCGGATCGGGTCAGGCACGAGTGCGCCGTCGAAGTCCGATCCCAGGCCGACGCGATCCTCGCCCAGAGTTTCGACCAAATGGTCAAAATGTCGGAGCACTATGTCAAGCCCGAAGTCCGACTCCATGCGGCCGTCGGGCCTGAGAAAGGCGCTTGCGAAGTTGATGCCCACCATTCCGTCACTTTCACGGATCATGTGAAGCTGCCGGTCGGTGAGGTTGCGGGCGTGCGGCGTGATGGCGTGGGCGTTGGAATGCGTGGCGACCAACGGCGCGTCGGTGATCGCGGCCACGTCGTCCATGCCCTTCTCGTTCAGGTGCGAGAGGTCGATCATGATCTTCAACGAATTGCACTCGCGCACCAGCGCCTTGCCCGCGTCGGTGAGGCCGGGGCCGGTGTCGGGCGAGGAGGGGAAGCGGAAGGGGACGCCGTGGCCCCAGACGGTCGGCCTGCTCCAGACCGGCCCGAGGGAGCGCAGGCCGCGCGCGTGCCATTCGTGCAGGCGGGCGAAGTCCCGGTCCACGGCCTCCGCGCCCTCGATATGGGCAACGGCGGCCATTTCGGGTTTGGGCAGGGCCGCTGCAATGTCGTCGGCGGTCCGGCAGAGCGTCACGGCCCCCGCCGCGGCCAGGTCGTCGAGCGCGTCGAAGCCGCGGGTCGTCCAGTCGAGCGCCTCGTCCTCCGGCACGGGATCGGGGAGGGGGATGTCGTATTCCGGCTTGACCATCTCCTCGTAGCGCACGGCCTTGTTGCCGGGGGAGGGGACGAAGATCGCGAAGAAGCCGCCGCCGAAGCCGCCCTTGACCGCGCGGGGCTTGTCGATGTGGCCGCTGTCGAGGCCCTCGGCCACCCCTTGCGCCGTGACGTCGCCGCGCAAGAGGCGCAGCACCAGATCGTTATGGCCGTCGAAGACCGGGAAGTTGGTCATTCTGTCTCCAGTGTCTTTTTGAAACCGAGGTGCGAGGGCGTGAAGCCCGCACGCTCGTAGAAGCGGTGAGCGTCGTCCCTTTGGCGGTCGGAGGTCAACTGCACGAGGCGACAATTCCGGCTTTGCGCTTCCGCGACCGCCCAATCGAGCATCATCCGGCCAAGGCCCTGCCCGCGCCGCGCGGAGGAAACGCGCATCGCCTCGATCTGGGCGCGCCATGCGCCGTGGCGCGAGAGGCCGGGCAGGAAGGAGAGAAGGAGGGTGGCGACGATCTCTCCATCCTCTTCGCCCACGGCGAGGATGTGGTTGGGGTCTCTGTCGATCGCCTCGAAGGCCGAGAGGTAGGCGTCGTCCACCGCGCCCCCGTCCCGGTTCTTTCCCAGCCCGTCGTCGGCGTAGAGCGCGATCAGGGCAGGGAGGTCGGTGCGGGTGGCGGGGCGGATCGTCAGGGTCACAGGCGGCGGCCCTCCGCGTCGAAGCGGAAGGTTCGGGCGTCGTCGTAGTCGAAGGCCACGTCCTCGCCCACCTCCGTCAGGTCCTGCCCGAAGAGGCGCACTGTGAAGGTCTGGCCGTCCGGGGCGCGCACCAGAAGGTTGGTGTCGCCGCCCAGCCGTTCGACGTGGGTCACGGTGCCCTTCAGCCGTCCGGCGGGATCGGGGCGCAGGTACTCGGGGCGCACGCCCAGCACCTCGCCCGCGTTCAGGCCCGGCGCGTTCTCGATGAAGTTCATCGACGGCGCGCCGAGGAAACCCGCGACGAAGCGGTTGGCTGGGTTGTTGTAGAGCTCCATGGGGGAGCCTACCTGCTCGACCCGGCCATCGCGCAGCACGACGATGCGGTCGGCGAGGGTCATCGCCTCGATCTGGTCGTGGGTGACGTAGATCATCGAGGCGGCGAGGGTGCGGTGCAGGGCGGCGATCTCGACCCGGGTGTTCATCCGGAGCGCGGCGTCGAGGTTCGAGAGCGGTTCGTCGAAGAGGAACAGGCGCGGGTCGCGCACGATGGCACGGCCGATGGCGACGCGCTGGCGCTGGCCGCCCGACAGTTCGGCGGGGCGGCGCGACAGGTAGGGTTCGAGGTCCAGCATCTTCGCCGCCTTGGCGACCTGCTGCGCGACCTTGTCCTTCGGCGCGCCGTCCTGCTTCAGCCCCAGCCCCATGTTGTCCTTGACGCTCAGGTGCGGGTAAAGCGCGTAGCTCTGGAAGACCATCGCGATGCCGCGCTTGGCGGGGGGTGTGCCGTTCACCTGCTCGCCGCCAATGGAGACGGTGCCGGAGGTGGCCTCCTCCAGCCCGGCGATGACGCGCAGGAGGGTGGACTTGCCGCAGCCGGAAGGGCCGACGAAGACGACGAACTCGCCATCCTCCACGGTCAGGTTGATGTCCTTCAGGACGTGGGTCTTGCCGAAGGACTTGTTGACGTTTTCGAGGATCAGGGCGGTCATGTCACGTCTCCCGGTCTGACGGGTTGGCCGGTGCGGATGGAGAGGTCGGCGGCGAGGCAGATGGCAAGGCTGTCCACCGCCTCCTGCATGTGGCGGGTGAGGTCGGTGTCGTTCCGGATGGCCTCGATCAGGAAGGCCTGCTCGGCATCGCACAGCTCCTGGTGGCCGGGTTCGTCGGGGAGGTCGATGAAGCGGTCGTCGCCGGGGCGGTGCACTAGCAGGGCGCCGACGCGGGTGTGGCCGTCGACGGAATCGCTGTCGCCCTTGTCCGCGTCCTTGATCGACACGGCGCCGTTCGGGCTGACCACGTCCTTCACGAAGAAGGCGGTTTCGGACATCATCGGGCCCCAGCCGGCCTCGTACCAGCCGACGGAGCCATCCTCGAACCGGACCTGGAGCTGGCCGTAGTTGTACATATCCTCTGGGATCTCGTCCGAGAGGCGCAGGCCGATGCCGGTGACCTGCACGGGGCGCGAGCCGCAGATCTGGCACATCACGTCGACGTAATGCACACCGCAGTCGACGATGGGAGAGGTGGTCTGCATCAGCGCCTTGTGGGTTTCCCACGTCGCGCCCTCGGACTGCTGGTTGAGGTTCAGCCGGAACACGTAGGGGCCGCCGAGCGCCTTCGCCTCGTCGATCAGCCGCACCCACGAAGGGTGATGGCGCAGGATGTAGCCCACGACCAGCTTGCGGTTCAGGCGGGCTGCCGTCTCGGTCACGCGGCGGGCGTCGGTGACGGTCAGCGCCAGCGGTTTCTCGACGAAGACATGGGCACCGGCCTCCATCGCGGCGATGGCGTATTCGGCATGCGTGTCGGTATAGGTGGCGACGACGACAAGGTCAGGCTGCGTTTCTCCGAGGGCTGCGTGGAAGTCGGTGAAGACCGGGTAGGGCAGGCGGGGATCGGCGTCGGGCGAGCGCTTGACGATGCCGACGATCTCGCTGTCGGGATGGGTGTGGTGGGCCATGGCATGGGAGAAGCCCATGTTTCCGAGACCGGCGATGAGTACCTTCATTTGACGGCCCCCGAGGTGATGCCGCGGATCAGTTGCCGCGAGAAGATGACGTAAAGAACCATGACCGGCAGGATCGCCATGGAGAGCGCGGAGAGCACCGCGTTCCAGTCGGTCACGAACTGTCCGATGAAGACCTGGCTGCCGAGTGTGAGGGTCTTCACCTCTTCCGCCGGGGCGAGGATCAGCGGGAACCACAGGTCGTTCCAGATCGGGATCATGTTGAACACCGCCACGGTGGCGAGCGCCGGACGGACCAGCGGCAGCACGAGGCGGAAGAAGATCGCGTATTCGCTGAGCCCGTCGATGCGGCCCGCGTTCTTGAGGTCGTCGGAGACGCCCTTCATGAACTCCGACAGGATGAAAACGGCGAGCGGCAGGCCCTGCGCGGTGTAGACGAGGATCAGCGCCCACAGCGTGTTCACCAGCCCGGTGGAGACCATCATTTCAAGGATGGCGACGGTGCCGATGCGGATCGGGATCATGATCCCCAGCGCGAGGTAGAGCGCCATGATGGTGCTGCCCTTGAAGCGGTACTCGGCCAGCGCGAAGGCCGCCATGGCCCCGAAGAGCAGGATGAAGAACAGCGAGGCGACGGTGACGACGAAGGAGTTCTGGAAATAGAGGAAGAAGTCGCCCTGCTTCAGCACCGTCTCGTATCCCACGAGCGAGAAGCTCTCGCCGTTGGGCAGGGCCAGCGGTTCGCGGAAGATGGCGCGGCGGCTCTTGAAGCTGTTGACCACGATCACGAAGACCGGGAACAGCGCGATCAGCACGTAGAGGATCAGCGCGCCGTGCATGGCGAGGAGGTTCGGGGTGATGCGGCGTGTGGACATGACCTTCCCCTCAGAACTGGTAGTGGCGCAGGCGCCGCTGGATGCCGAAGAGGTAGATGCAGACCCCGATCAGGATGATCCCGAACATGGCGGAGGCGATGGCAGAGCCCATGTAGGGGTCGCCCAGCTGCAACTGGAAGCCGAAGAAGGTGCGGTACATGAAGGTGCCGAGGATGTCGGTGGAGAAATCCGGCCCCGCCAGTGCGCCCTGCGCGGCATAGATCAGGTCGAAGGCGTTGAAGTTGCCCACGAAGGTCAGGATCGAGATGATGCCGATCGACGGCAGGATCAGCGGCAGCTTGATCTTCCAGAAGGCCGAGAGGCCGGTGATGCCGTCGACCTCGCCTGCCTCGAGGATTTCCTCGGGGATCGACAGGAGGGCGGCGTAGATCAGCATCATCGGGATGCCGACGAACTGCCAGACGGAGATCAGCGCCAGCGTGGTCAGGGCGTATTCTTCCTTGCCCAGCCACGGCGCGAAAAGCGACTTGAGCCCGATGGCGTCCAGCATCGACGGCGCGATGCCCCAGATCGGCGAGAGGATCAGCTTCCACGCGAAGCCCACGATGACGAAGCTGAGGATGGTGGGGACGAAGATCGCGGTGCGGTAGAGGGCGGCGAACCGCAGTTTCGGCGAGGACAGGAGCGCCGCCAGCGCGACGCCGATGGGGTTCTGCACCAGCATGTGGATCAGGAAGAACCAGAAGTTGTTCGCCAGCGCGTTCCAGAACTGTTCGGACCAGTTCGGGTCGAGGAACAGGCGCCTGAAGTTGGCGAGCCCGACGAAAACGCGCGCCTTCTCCTCGGTGTTGAACAGCGCGAGGCGCAGGGTGTCGAACAGCGGGAAGATCATCACGGCCGTGTAGACCAGCACCGCGGGGGCGAGGAACACGACGACATGCCATCGGATGCGGCCCATGGGCTTTCACCTCGTCTGTCGGGGGAAAGGATCGGGCGGCAGACGCCCGGCGGGTCGGAGGTGGCCGGGCGAAGGGACGCCCGGCCGGAGGTCAGCTTACTGCTGGTTCTCGTACCAGGAGGCGAGGCCTTCCTGCAGACGGTTGGCCGCCTCTTCCGGGGTCTCCGTGCCCTTGATCACGGCAGCGGAGGCGTTCCACAGCTCGTTCTCGAGGTTCGGCGTGCCGCGCGACAGGATCTGGTAGGAGGACCGGATCGTGCTTTCGCACTCGTCACGCCAGCTTGCGAACTCGGCCGCCAGCGGGTCGGTGATCTCGACCGGGTCGGAGGCCAGCGGGTAGAAGCCCGGCAGCGCGTTGGCGAAGATCTTGGAGAATTCCGGCGACGCCACCCAGTTCAGGAAGGTCTTTGCCTCTTCCGGGTGCTCGGTCGCGGCATTCATGCCGATGCCGATGTCGGTGTGGTCGGAGATGTAGCAGGTATCGCCCTCGGCCACGACCGGCGGCGGGAAGGCCCCCATCTCGAACTCGGCGAGGTTGTTGAAGCCCGAAACTTCCCACGAACCCGCCGGGTAGATCGCCGCGCGGCCCAGGGTAAAGACGTTCTGGCTGTCGGGGTAGGTCTGCGCCTCGAAGCCGTCGCCCAGGTAGTCGCCCCACTTTGCCAGCTCGGAGAAGACCTCGGTGAACTGCGGGTCGTTCAGCTTTGCGTCGCCGGCGATCAGCGCGTTGCGGCCTTCCTCGCCCTTCCAGTAGGTCGGGCCGATGTTCTGGTAGCCCATGGTCGCGGCTTCCCACTGGTCGTTGGTGCCCATCGCCATCGGGATGTAGGTGCCGTCTTCCTTGATCTTGTTCAGGACGTCATAGAACTCCGCCACGGTGGTCGGCTCTTCGAGGCCCAGTTCCTCGAAGATCTCCTTGTTGTAGATGAAGCCGTGGATCACGGCGCCCATCGGAACGCAGAAGGGGTGTTCGCCGTCGTCGGTGATCCATGCGGATTTCGCCACGTCGGAGAAGTTCGCCATGCCTTCGAGGTCGGACAGGTCGGCAAGTTTGCCGCCTTCGTACAGCGCGAGCGAGGCGTCGAACGGGCGGCAGGTGATGATGTCGCCCGCCGACCCTGCGTCCAGCTTGGAGTTCAGGATGGCGTTGTATTCCGCCGGGGCGGAGGGGGTGAAGTTCAGCTTGATGCCGGGATGCTCGGCCTCGAAGGCCGGGATGATCTCGTCCTGCCAGATCGTCAGGTCGTCGTTGCGCCAGCTCTCGATGGTCAGCGTGACGTCCTGGGCCCATGCGCCGGTGCCCAGCACGCTCAGCAGAAGGGCGCCTTTGAGTGTCTTGGTCATGTGTCTTTCTCTCCTTGTTGGAAAAGGCCCTGTTTCAGGCTCTTCTGGTTTTCGGTGTCTCGGCCTGCAGCGCCTGCCGCAGGACCTGCCCGCTGGCATCGAGGATGCGGCGGGCGTCTTCGGGATCGTGCCCCAGCGCCACGAGGACGGCGGGTTTCACGTCGTATCCGGTGGCCTCCAGCGCGGCGCGGGCGGCGTCGGTGGGGACCGCTGCGATGCGGGCGACGATGGTTTCGGCCCGGGCGCGCAGCTTGATGTTGTCCGGGCGCAGGTTGACCATCATGCCGTCATGGACATGGCCCAGCAGCACCCCCGCGAGGGTCGAGATCATGTTGAGCGCGATCTTCTGCGCGGTGCCTGCGCCAAGGCGGGTCGACCCCTCGACCACCTCGGGCGGGGTGGGCAGCGGGATGGCCGTGTCCGCGAGGGTCAGCAGCGCGCTGTCCGGCGTGTTGGCGATGCCGATCACGGCGATGCCCTTTGCCTGCGCGGCCCGCGTCATCGCCAGCGCCTGCGGCGTGGTGCCGGAGGCGGAGATGGCGATCAGCAGGTCGCCGGGCGACATGGCGGCGGCGGCCGCCTCTGCCTCGGCTGTGTCGTCTTCGGTATGGCCGGGCATCCGCGCGTCGGTGGGAATGCCGCCCGCCATGACGATGCGGACCTGCGCCGGGTCGATGCCGTAGGTGCCGGGCAGTTCGCAGGCGTCCGCCAGCGCCATCAGGCCCGAGCTTCCGGCGGCGGCATAGACCACGGTCCCGCCATTGCGCAGGGTGTCGGCCATGCGGCGCGCGGCCTCCTCGATCCCCGGCAGGGCGTTCCCGACAGCACGCGCGGCGTCGGTCTGCGCATCCAGCATGGTGCGCAAGGCCGCATCAGGGCGCAGGGCGTCGATGGAGGTCATGGCGGCAGCCTTCGGTGAGTCGGGTGGCAGTTTTTAAAGACCATACCTAAACAATACCTTTAAGCAAGAACTCTTTTCAATTGGTCCTGTCCGGCGCAAATTTGCGGCTATTGGTATTGTTTTGGTGTTCCCATGCGCGCAGCCTCGTGGTATTGCTTGCGCCATGACAGAGGCACCCACACCCTTTGCGATCGGACTGGACGGCGGCGGAAGCGGCTGTCGCGTGGCGATCTGCGATGCCTCCGGCGCCATCCTCGGCCGGGGCGAGGGCGGGCCTGCCAACGCCACCACCGATTTCGACGGCACGGTTCGTCACCTTTGCGCGGCGCTCGACATTGCCTGCGTCGGTGCGGGCGTGACGGTCGCCGATCTGGCGGAGGTGCCCGCGCACGCGGGGCTGGCGGGGGTGATCTCGGTGGAAGTGGGCGACCGCGTGGCCGCCGCGCTGCCGCTGCGGCGGGTCACCGTGACCGAGGACAGCGACACCATGCTTGCCGGTGCGCTCGGGCCGCAGGACGGGGCGCTGGCCGCCATCGGCACCGGCAGCTTCTTTGCCCGGCAGGCCGGGGGCGTCTCGCGCAGTGTCGGCGGCTGGGGCTTCCAGCTTTCGGATCAGGCGTCGGGCGCGTGGCTGGGGCACGAGCTGATGAAGCTGGCCCTGCACGTGAGCGACGGGCTGGTGGCGGAGTCGCCGCTGGCGCGTGCCGTGCTGGACGAGATCGGCGGGCCGCCGGGCCTCGTCGCCTTTGGCCGCCGCGCCTTTGCACATGATTACGCCGCCTATGCCCCGCGCATCGTGGAGGCCGCGAAGGCCGGGGACAGCGCGGGCCTGTCGCTGATGTGGCAGGGCGCGACCTTCCTGCGGTTCGCGCTCGACGGGCTGGGGCACCGCGCGGGCGAACCGCTGTGCCTGACCGGCGGGGTGGGCGTGCACTATGCGCCCTACCTCGACGACCTGACGCTGATCGCCCCGAAGGGCAGCGCGCTCGACGGGGCGCTGGCGCTGGCGCGGAGGATCCCGGCATGAGCGTGGTCGACTTCCTGAAGCCGCACGACTGGTACAGGCCCGAGGCCGGGCCGCGCTACCTGCAGCTCCGCAACCGCCTGTCCGAGGGCGTGGACGGCGGGCTTCTGGCCCCGGGCAGCCCGCTGCCGCCCGAGCGCGAGATCGCCACGATCACCGAGTTCAGCCGCGTCACCGTCCGCAAGGCGATCCAGTCGCTGGTGGACGAGGGCCGGATCGTGCAGCGGCAGGGGTCCGGGTCCTTCGTCGCCTCGACCCCGGCGAAGGTGAACCAGACCCTGTCGCGCCTCACCTCCTTCACCGAGGACATGGCCCGCCGCGGCATGAGCGTCACGGTGCAATGGCTGGAGCGCGGTTTTTTCATGCCGACCCCTGAGGAGGTCGAGGCGCTGTCGCTTAAGGAAGGCGATTCCGTCGCCCGCATCGCGCGGCTGCGGCTGGCGGACGGTGCGCCGATGGCTATCGAGCGCGCCTCTCTGCCGACCGACATCCTGCCCAACCCGCTGGAGGTCACCCAGTCGCTTTACGCCGTGCTCGACGCCCATGGCACGCGGCCGGTGGTGGCGCTGCAGAAGATCACCGCCGTGATCGTCGACGGGCCGGACGCCGCCTTGCTGGACCTTGCTCCCGGAAGCGCAGGGCTGAGGATCGAACGGACCTCCAGCCTCGCCTCCGGGCGGGTCTGCGAATTCACCCAATCCCTCTACCGCGGCGATGCCTATACCTTCGTCGCCGAACTGCGCCTGCAGAAGGAAGACCGATGACCGAGACCCACATGCGGCGCGAAGTGCTGGAAATCCCCGATGCGGTGGAGCGGCTGCTGAGCCGTGGCGGCGACGCGATCCGGGGCGCGGCAGAGGCGCTGCGCGCGCGCGACCCGGCGTTCTTCGTCACCGTGGCGCGCGGCTCTTCGGACCATGCCGCAACCTACTTCAAGTACGTGGCCGAAATCCTCGCCGGGCTGCCCGTGGCCTCTGTCGGGCCGTCGGTCGCCTCGATCTACGGGGCGCGGCTGAAGGTAAAGGGCGCGGCCTGCCTTGCCGTGTCGCAATCGGGGATGAGCCCGGACATCGTCGCCATGGTGCGGATGATGCAGGAGGAAGGCGCGCTGACGGTCGGGCTGACCAACCACCTTGATTCCCGGCTGGCAGAGGTCTCGGACCACGCGCTTGCGTTGCACGCCGGGCCGGAGCTGTCGGTTGCGGCCACGAAGACCTTCGTGAACTCGGCGGTCGCGGGCGTCTGGCTGCTGGCGGAACTGGTGCAGGACGACGCGCTTAGGGCGGCGATCCATGGCCTGCCTCAGGCACTGGCAGAGGCCGTCTCCGCCGACTGGTCGCCGCTTGCCGCAGAGCTGCAGACGACAGACTCGCTCTATTGTCTCGGGCGCGGGCCGGTCTTTGCCTTCTCGAACGAGGCGGCGCTGAAGTTCAAGGAAACCTGCCAGCTGCACGCCGAAAGCTATTCCTCGGCAGAGGTGCTGCACGGTCCGGTCAGCATCGTCGAGCGCGGCTTCCCGGTGATCGCGCTGGCGGTGCAGGACGCGGCCCAGGGCGCGCTGATCGACGTGGCCGAACAGGTGGCCGCGAAGGGCGCGAAGGTCTTTACCACCTCGCGCAAGGCAACCACCGCGACGGCGTTGCCCGCGGTGCGCACGGGCCATCCGCTGACCGATCCGATCTCGTTGATCGCATCGTTTTACGCGATGGTCGAACAGGTCGCCGTGGCGCGCGGGGTGAATCCCGACGCGCCGCGCCACCTGCGCAAGGTGACGGAGACCACGTGATGCGCTACCTGCACGCCCCCGAGATCTTCGACGGCGTCCGCCACCTGACCGAGCACGCGCTGGCGGTGGAGGAAGGGCGGCTGAAGGCCATCTTGCCGCTGAAGGACGCACCGGAGGCCGAACGCCTCGACGGGACGATCCTTCCGGGGTTCGTCGACCTGCAGGTGAACGGCGGCGGTGGCGTGCTGTTCAACGAAGAGACCACGGTCGAGGGGCTGCGCACCATCGCGGAGGCACACGCCCGTACCGGCACGACGCATATCCTGCCGACGCTGATCACCGACACGCCGGACAAGGTGCGCGCCGCTATCGACGCGGTGGAGCAGGGGGTGGCGCAGGGCGTGCCGGGGATCGTGGGTCTGCATCTCGAAGGGCCGCACCTGTCGCTGGTCCGCAAGGGGGCGCACGACCCCGCCCTTATCCGTCCGATGACGGAGGCCGATGCCGCGGTGCTGACCGATGCCGCCGCCCGCCTGCCGAACCTGAAGGTGACGATCGCACCTGAATCCGTGCCGCTGGACATGGTGCACAGGCTGGTGCGCGCCGGGGTGATCCTGTCGCTGGGGCATACCGATTGCAGCTACGAGACCGCCTGCGCCTATTTCGACGCGGGCGTGCGCTGCGCCACGCATCTGTTCAACGCGATGAGCCAGATGGGCAACCGCGCGCCGGGCATGGTGGGGGCGATCCTTGACCGGCCCGACGTGTCCGCCGGGATCATCGCCGACGGCATCCACGTGCACACCGCCGCGCTGCGCATTGCGCTGAACGCGCACAAGGAGCAGGGGGCCTTGTTCCTCGTGACCGACGCCATGCCGCCGGTGGGCTCCGACATCACCGAATACGTTCTGAACGGGCGCCGCGTGCTGCGCCGCGACGGGCGGCTGACGCTGGAGGACGGGACGCTTGCCGGGGCCGACCTCGACATGCCGACCGCGCTGAAGGTGCTGGACGGGATCGGCGTGCCGCGCATCCGGGCGCTGGCGATGGCGACCTGCCTGCCGGCGCGGCTGCTCAGGGCCGCCGGGAACGCGGGTCATTTCAAGCCGGGCGACCGCTTCGACGGCATCCGGCTGGACCCCGAAGGGCGCTTCGTCCCGCTCTGACGGGTATCGGACCCTCGTAGCCGGGGTGCCGAATTGGTGTGCTTGAAGATCGGACGGAGGCCATGTGTGCCCTCGTCTCAGCGCCTGTGCCGCCGACCCACATGGATTTCCGATGCATGGAAGCCGGTTTGCCGTGGCCACCAATGGTGGCGTGCTGCCCGGCCCTCGCTGCCTGCAGGGCGGCCCTCCCCGGTTGTGACCTTTGTCAGAAACGCAACAAACAGACCGATATTTGCAATATTGGTCATCCCGCCGATTGGCTAACCTTATGACGGGAGACGCGCTCCGGCGCGGCGGACAAGGATTTTGGGGAGGACACATGTTCAGAATATCGAAAAGGACGCTTTGCCGTTCGATGGCCGGAGTGCTGGCGATGGCGGGGGCAACGGCCTGGGCGGGACCGGAGGACGACACCCTTCGCGTTGCGATGGCCGAGGAGATCCTCAATCTCGACTACAACTACACCACCAAGCGCGAATACATCATCCTTGCGCAGCTCACCGACGCCAAGCTGTTCGAGTTCGATCCCGAAACACAGGATGTGGAGCCGTCCGTTGCATCGGGTTTCGAATGGGTCGATGACACAACGCTCGACGTCATTTTGCGCGACGATGTCCTGTTTCACGACGGCAGCAAGCTGACCGCCGAGGACGTGGCCTACACCTACAACTGGCTGCGCAATCCCGACAGCGAGGCGAACGCGACGGGCGTGGTGGAGCGCTGGCTGGAGAGCGCCGAGGTCGTGGCGCCGGACCGTGTCCGGTTCCACATGACATCGGTCTATCCGCTTGTGCTGCGCGACATGGCCAGCAGGATCATGCTGCGCAAGGACGGCACCTACGACGCGGGCGGCGAGATCGACCGCGACGCCATGTCGAGCGACCTTGTGGCGACGGGCCCCTATCGCGTCGAAAGCTTCGAGCCGGCGACCGAGCTGGTTTTGAAACGGTTCGACGGCTATTTCGGCGAGGCCCCGGCCATCGAGACCATCGTGGTGCGCAACATCCCCGACATCGGCACCCAGCAGGCGGAGCTGATGTCCGGCGGGATCGACTGGATGTTCAAGGTGCCCGAGGACGTGGCCGCAGCAGCAGGCGCCCATCCGGCGGTGGAGTACCTGAGCGGGCCGGACCTTCGCGTCGGCTTCGTGGTTCTGGATGCCGCGGGCTGGACCGATCCCGAAGGGCCGCTGACCGACGTGAAGGTGCGCCAGGCGATCAATCACGCGATCAACACGCCGGAGATCGCGGAGTTCCTGATGGGCGGATCGTCCGAACCGATCCACACCGCCTGCCACCCCGCCCAGTTCGGCTGCGACCAATCGGTGACGCGCTATGAATACGATCCGGAAAAGGCAAAGGCGCTGCTGGCCGAGGCGGGCTACCCCGATGGCTTTCCGCTCGACCTCTGGGCCTACCGCGACAAGCCGGTGGCAGAGGCGGTGGCGTCCGATCTTGCGGCGGCGGGGATCGACGTCAACCTGCGCTACGTGAAGCTGGAGAGCCTGAACCAGGCGCGCGCTTCCCGCGACATCGCGGCCTACATCGGGACGTGGGGGTCGGGCGGGACCGCCGACACGGCGGCGATTGCGCAGATCCACTTCGGCGACTCCGACCGTAACCTGACCGGCGACGACGCACTGTCCGGGATGGTCGCCGCCGCCGAGCAGACCGCCGATCCCCAAGAGCGCAAGGCCTTCTATACGGAGGCCCTGGGCCGGATCGCGGATCAGGCCTACTGGGCGCCGCTGGTGTCCTACACGGCGAATTATCTCGTCGCCTCTGACCTCGATTTCCCGCTCAGCCCCGACGGCCTTCCCCGGCTGCAGCAGGCCAGCTGGAAATGAAACCGGAACCGCGGGCGGGCAACCGCCCGCCCGCTTCCCGCAGGACACGATAAGACATGCTCAAATACATCGCACTCAAGAGCCTGCTCGCGATCCTCGTCGCCTTCACGGTCTCCCTCGCGGCGTTCCTTCTGCTGAACGTCGCCTCCGACCCCGCGCAGGCCATCGCGGGCGAGGATGCCACGCCCGACGTCGTCGAGACGATCCGCGCCCGCTACGGCCTCGATCGGCCGATATACGAGCGGTACGTGTCGTGGCTGGCCGGGGTGGCGACCGGCGACTTCGGCGAAAGCTACTACTGGCACAAGCCGGTGGCCGAACTGGTCGCCGACCGCGCCGACGAGACGCTGACGCTGGCGCTGTCGGCACTGCTGGTCACCATCGTGATCGCCATTCCGCTCGGTGCGCTGGCCGGTCTCAACCCCAATTCGTGGATCGACCGCATGGCGCTGGGGGTCGCGGTCTCGGCGCAGGCCATCCCGAATTTCTGGCTTGGCCTGATCATGATCATCCTCTTCGCGGTGATGATCCCCATCTTCCCGGTCTCGGGCGACAACACCTGGTATCACTTCGTGCTGCCCGCGATCGTGCTGGGCGCCTCCTCGGTGCCCGCGGTGATGCGGCTGACACGGACCGGGCTGATCGAGGTGATGAGCGCCGACTACATCCGCACCGCCCGGTCCAAGGGCTTTCGCGGCACCACGCTCCTGCGGCGGCATGCCCTGCGCAACGCCATCCTGCCGGTGATCTCGGTGCTGGCGGTGCAACTGGGCCAGAAGTTCGGAGGCTCGGTCATCACCGAGAGCATCTTTGCGATCAACGGGCTGGGGCGGCTGGCGCTGGAATCCATCCTCGGGGCCGACATCCCGACGGTACAGATGCTGATCTTCGTCTTCGCAATCGTCTTCGTAGCCATGAACCTGCTCGCCGACATCCTGAATGCGGCGCTCGACCCGAGGATCAGAATCGGATGACCGACACGGATATCTCAATCGCGGCCGTCGAAACCCGGCCCGAAGCCGAGGGCCTTTCCCCGGGCCAGGTGTTCCGCCAGAGGATGTTCGGCCACACCGGCTTCCTGATCGGCGCGGGCCTCATCGCCCTGATGACGCTGGTCGCGATCTTCGCGCCGCTGCTGGCGCCGCACGATCCCTTTGCGCAGAACCTTTCGGCGCGGATGCTGCCGCCGTTCTGGGGCGAGGGCGGATCGCCCGAGTACCTGCTGGGCACGGACCAGAACGGGCGCGATTATCTCAGCCGGCTGATCTACGGCACGCGCATCTCGATCACCATCGGCATCGGCGCGGCCAGCATCGGGCTGCTGATCGGGGTCACGGCGGGGGTGCTCGCCGGGTACTTCGGCGGCTGGGTCGATCACGCCATCAGCTTTCTGCTGACCGCCCAGCTTGCGCTGCCGGGTCTTCTGCTGGCCATGGCGCTGGTCTTCATCATCGGCCCGTCGATCTGGGTGGTGATCGGGATCGTCGGTGTGCTGCACTGGACCTATTACCTGGTGGTCACCCGTTCGGCCACGCAGCGCCTGCGCAACCTCGATTTCGTCGCGGCGGCGGCCTCGTCGGGGGCCAGCGCGCCGAAAATCATCCTGCACGAGATCCTGCCCAACCTCGTGCCGCAGATCATCGTGATCTTCACCTTCGAACTGGGCATCGCGATCCTCGCGGAATCGAGCCTGTCCTTCCTCGGGGTCGGCATCCAGCCGCCCACGCCCTCCTGGGGCCTGATGATCGCCGAGGGCAAGCAATCCATGTTCTTCCGCCCGTGGCTGGTGGTGCTGCCCGGCATCTGCCTGTTCCTGCTGGTCATCGGGGCGAACCTGATGGGTGACGGATTGCGGGACATCACTTCGCCGGAGGGGCGCAACGAATGACGAGCTTTCTCGAAATCGCCAACCTGAACGTGAGCATCCGCCTGCCGCATGGCCGGCTACGCGCGGTGCGCGACACCACCCTGACGCTGGAGAAGGGTGAGTCGCTTGGCATCGTCGGCGAAAGCGGGTCGGGCAAGTCCATGACGGCGCTGGCGCTGATGCGGCTTCTGCCGCGCAGCGCAACCTGCGAGGCTGAGGTGCTTCGGTTCGACGGTCTGGACCTCGCGACGCTCGACGACCGCCGGTTCGCCCATACGGTCCCGGGCACCGGCATCGGCATGATCTTCCAGGAGCCGATGACCTCGCTCAATCCGGTCTACACCATCGGGCGCCAGATGACCGAGGCCGCGGTCTATCGCGGGCTGATGTCGTCGGGCGAGGCGCGGAAGAAGGCGATTGCGCTGCTAGACCGCGTGGGCATTCCCGACCCCGAGGGCCGGATGTCGCAGTACCCGCACCAGATGTCGGGCGGCCAGCGTCAGCGTGTGATGATCGCGATGACTTTGATGCTCGACCCGAAACTGCTGATCGCGGACGAGCCGACGACCGCGCTCGACGTGACGGTGCAGGCGCAGATCCTCGACCTGCTGGACGATCTGCGGCGCGAACGCGACATGGGCATGATCCTGATCTCGCACGACCTGGCAGTGGTCGCGCAGCGCACCGATGCGGTTGCGGTCATGTACGGCGGGGAAATCGTAGAACAGGGGCCGGCGGATGCGGTGCTGCGCAAGCCTTCGCATCCGTATACCCAGTCGCTCCTGAACGCGATCCCGCAGCTTTCGGGGTCGCCCGGCCGTCTCGGCGCGATCCCCGGGGTGGTGTCGACCGTGATGGAGGAACCGACGGCCTGCATCTTTGCCCCCAGGTGCGCACATGCCCACGCCGCCTGTACCGCGCACCGCCCGCCGGTGCGCGAGCATGACGCCGGGCATACCTGCCGCTGCGTGCTGGAAACGCCGCCCGCGGTGGAAACGTCGCTCACGCCCCTCCGCGCGGCCAAGCCTGCGCCGGATGCCGAGGCGGTGCTGTCGGCGCGCAACATCACCCGGGTCTACCAGTCGCGGCGGGGCATGTTCGGCCCGATGCGCGAGATCAGGGCGCTGGACGGTCTGACCGTGGACCTGCGCAAGGGCGAAACGCTCGCTATCATCGGCGAAAGCGGATCGGGCAAGTCGACGCTGGCGCGCATCCTGCTGGGCCTCGACGAGCCAACCTCGGGAGAGGTCTTCATGCTGGGACGTCCGGTCGCAAGCCTTTCGACGAAGGAACGCGCCCGGTTCGTCCAGCCGGTGTTCCAGGATCCCTATTCCTCGCTCAACCCGCGGCGGCGGCTTGCGGATATCATCGCCTGGCCGCTGCAGCTGACCGGGGAATACGATGCGGCCACACGTCAGGCGAAGGTCCGCGACGCGCTGGATCTGGTGGGGCTGCCGCGACGGTTGCTGCACGCCTATCCTTCGCAGTTGTCGGGCGGCCAGCGGCAGAGGGTGGCGATTGCCCGGGCGCTTGTCACCAGGCCGGAGATCCTCGTTTGCGATGAGCCGACCTCCGCGCTCGACGTCTCGATCCAGGCGCAGATCCTGAACCTGCTCGACGATCTGAAGGCCGAGATGGGCCTGACCAACCTGTTCATCACCCACGACATGGCGGTGGTGCACCAGATCGCCGACCGGGTGGTGGTGATGCTCGATGGCCGGATGGTCGAGGAGGGCGATGCGCGGCAGGTCCTGCGCGCGCCTGCGAACGCGTACACGCGCCGGCTGGTGGCCGCGGCGCCCCGCTTCGATGCCATCTCGCCGGAACATGAGGACGTGCAATGAATTCGCCCGTAAGCGGTCTTGAGCACAGCGGACGGCCCGGTGGCGCGCTGACTCCGCAGACCCTGTTTTCCCGTGAATCGCTCTGGCAATCCTGGCTGGACGTGGAGGCCGCGCTGGCAGAGATCCAGGCCGAGATGGGGATGATCCCGGACTGGGCGGCCACGCAGATCCGGCAGGCCGCGACCGTCGACCAGATCGGCGCCGATGTTCTGGAACGACACATCCGCCGGACGATGGCGCCGGTCATGTCGCTCACGAGGCTGCTGGCGGAGGCCGCCGGTGAGGCGGGCAGTTACGTGCATTGGGGCGCCACGACGCAGAACGTCATGCAGACGGGCCGCATCCTGCTGATCCGCGAGGCGGACGAGGCGATCCGGACCAATCTCGCCACGGCGCTGCGGCTGCTGGCCGGGCTGGCCGACGAACACGCCACGACCCTGATGGCGGGCCGCACCAACCGCCAGCACGCGCTGCCGATCACCTTCGGGTTCAAGGTCGCGGGCTGGATCGAGGAACTGGGCCGTGCGGTGCAGCGGCTGGACGGCGGCGCGGACCGGCTGTTCTCGCTGCCATTCGGGGGCGCGGTCGGCGCCTTCCACGCCTACGGGCCGGAGGGGCAGGAGCTGCACCGCCGTCTTGCCGAACGGCTGGGGTTGCGCGACCTGCTGGTGCCCGGCCGCGCGGTCAACGACCTTTTCGCGGATTACGTCATCCAGCTTTGCCTGCTGGCCATGACGATCGAGCGGATCGCGGGCGAAATCTACCTGCTGATGACGCAGGAGGTGGGCGAGCTTGCCGAGCGGCTGGAGGAGGGCACGGTCGGCTCGTCGACCATGCCGCACAAGATCAATCCTAAATTCGTGGTCCGCGTCCTGTCCGAAGCCGCCGAGCTGCGGAACATGTCGGCCATGGCGCTGGAAACCGGGCGGACGAGCCACGAGGGCGACGCGGCGGTCAACCAGTTGCTGGGGTCGATGCTGGATCGGGCCGTGCCGCTGGCCTGGCAACTGAGCGAAGGCTTCCATGTCCTGCTGTCGCGCACCTCCGTCGACGTGGTCCGGATGGAGCTCAACACCCGCCTGACCCAGGGCGGGATCGCGACCGAGAACCTGATGATGAAGCTGGCGCCCAGGACCGGGCGCGCGAATGCGCACGACATGGTGCATCACGCGCTTGGAAAACCTCGGGCGGACGGGGAGAGCGTCGTCGAAATCCTGCAATCGGATGCCGCCATCGCGGACCATCTGACGCGCGACGAGATCCGTCTGGCGCTCGACCCCGCGGAGTACTGCGGAGACAGCGAACGCATCGCGCGGGAGGCAGCCGACATGGCGCGTGCCATCGCGGACCGGCTGGGCCTCGTCAGATCAGGTACATGAGGTCCGCCACCGCCGGGTAGGTGGCGCGCTGTTCCTCGACGTGGTCGCTCAGCGCGTCGAGGAACGGCTCTGCCAGGACGGGCCGCGATCCCTTGGCAAAGATCGCGGCGTAGGTGATCCAGTTGTCGCCTTCCACCGGCCGCAGCACATGGCGGTCGTGCAGGATGGCGGGGAAGAAGACCAGATCGCTGAGGGTCAGGCCGATGCCACTGCGCACCATTTCGATGGTCACAACGGTCGAACCCGTCTGGAACAGGATCCGCGGCCGGTAGCCCGCGCTGCCCATCAGTTCATCGAGCCGCACCCGCCACCGCTGACCTGCGGCCAGGGTCACGAACGGTTCTTCGGCCAGCCGATCCACCGGGATCTCCTGCAGTTCTGCCAGCGGATGGTCGCGGGGCAGCAGGATGCACAGGCGCGCGCGCAGGATCGGGACGATGTCCAGCGGCACGATCTCGTTCTCCACCGGAAGAGAGATCAGCCCCACGTCGTAGCCGCCCGCGGCCACCTTGCTCTCGATGGCGAACCGGCTTTCGACCTGGATGTTGCAGTTGCTGTTGCCCGCGGCTGCGTAGATCCGCGCCAGCGCCGGCACCACCAGCCCGTTCGCCAGCGGGGCCGCCGCCACGATGGACAGGGTCCGGTTGCCCCGGCTCGCGATGTCGCGGGCGATGTGCGGGATCTCCTTCAGCCCGTCGAGCGTGTTGGATATCTGCTGGTAGAACAACGTGCCGTGTTCGGTCAGTTCCAGCGCGCGGCGCGACCGCGAGAACAGGGTCAGCCCGAGCTGGTATTCGAGCTGCGTCAGCAGGCGGCTGGCGGCCGAATGCGACATGTTCGATCTGTTCGCAGCCTCCGACAGGGTGCCGGTGACCACGATGTCCCGAAAGAGCTGGAGGCCACGCAGGTTCATCGCCACTTTCTGTTGCGTTTCTTGCAACAGAAGGCATCAAGACAGCAATTTTGTCAAATGCGGCCGCAAGCTAACCTTTCCTCAGCCGCACCAATGAGACCCTTGAACAATGCGCGGCCTCGGGAGGAGGATAACAATGATACGAAATAGGACCGGGCTTGTTTCGGCCTGTCTGATTGCTGCGGCCCCGCTGCTGGCGGGCACGGCCCTTGCGGACAAGTCGGACGACACCATGCGTGTCGCCTTCACCGAGGACATCATCAACCTCGACTACAATTTCACGACGAAGCGCGAGTACATCATCATCTCGGAACTGATCGACGAGACGCTTCTCGCGATCAATCCTTCCGACGGCAGCTACGCACCTGCGCTGGCGTCCGATTACACGCAGGTCGATCCGGTGACGCTGGACGTCACGCTGCGCGAGGGCATCCTGTTTCACGACGGCACCGAAATGACCGCCGAGGACGTCGCCTACACCTACAACACGGTGGCCTCCGGGGAGTCGCAGAGCCTGTCCGGCGCGCGGATCGAGGTCTGGTTCGACCGCGCCGAGGTGCTGGAGCCCTACAAGGTCCGGTTCCATTTCAAGCAGCAGTATCCGCTGGCCCTGCAGGACATGGCGATCCGGGTGCCGATCCGCAAAGCCGGCACATACGGGACCGATGGCACCATCGACGTGAACGCGGCGTCGGGCGGGCCGGTGGGGCTTGGGCCCTACAAGGTCACGTCCTTCGAACCGGGCGACGAACTCGTGCTGGAACGCTTCTCGGGCTACTACGATGGCAGCCCGAAGGGCGATCCCTCCATCGGGACCATCGTCATCCGTTCGCTGCCCGACGAAGGGACCCAGCAGGCGGAACTGATCTCGGGCAGCATCGACTGGATCTACGACGTGCCGCGCGACGTGGCCGAGAACCTCGGCAACATGCCGCAGGTCAAGCACCTGTCGGGTCCCGACCGGCGTATCGGTTTCCTGATCCTCGATGCCGGCGGGCTGGCCGAACCGGACGGGCCGCTGACCGACCTCAATGTTCGCCGCGCCGTGGCCCATGCCATCGACCGCGAGGAGATCGCCGCAGCCCTGATCGGCGGCGCGGCGGCCGCCATCGACGGCGCCTGCCACCCCTCGGAGCTCGGTTGCAACCAGCAGGTTACGACCTACGCATACGATCCCGAAAAGGCGCGCCAGTTGCTGGCGGAGGCCGGGTATGAAGACGGGTTCGAGATGGAGCTTTGGGGCTATCGCGACAAGCCCATGGGCGAAGCCATCGTCGCGGACCTGAACGAGGTGGGCATCGACGCCACGCTGCGGCAGGTCAAGCTGGACAGCCTCAACGTGGCCCGCGCCAACCGGCAGATCTCGTCGTACTTCGGGACATGGGGCGGGGACACGGCGCCGCCGATCCGGCAGCACTTCGACCCGGACAGCGACCGCAACCTGTCCGGCGACGCCGAACTCGCGCAGATGGTGACGGACGCCTACGTTTCGCTGGACGCGGACGAGCAGGCCGACCTCTTCGCCAAGATCCACGCGCGGATCACCGACCAGGTGTACTGGGTGCCGCTGTGGTCGTACTCGGTGAACTACCTGACCGACCCGGATCTGGACTTTCCGACGGACGACGACGGGTTTCCGCGGCTCTACAAGGCCTCCTGGGGCGAGTGATGCGGATGGCCGGGGCGGTCTCATCCGTCCCGGCATTGCCTTCAGGGCGCGACGGAAGTTTGTCTAACGCTCAGGTCCGTGCCAGTGGCGACTGGGAAACCCGCACCGTATGAGGTACGGGTCGTCGCCTTTGAAGGGGCTCAGGACGCGGTGGCCGCTTCGTCCTGCCGCTCCGTCGACCGCGCCGGTCCGTCCACGATCATCATCGGACAACCGCGCGAACACCGCTCAACCCGGCTGTCAATGCCGTAAAGCGTGCCGATCAGCTCTGGCGTCAGGACCTCTAGCGTCGGCCCGGTGGCAAGGATGCGGCCCCCGGCCAGGGCCATCACCGTCCTGCAGGCGCGCATCACCTGGTTGAGGTCGTGCAGCGCGAGGATGACCACCGCGCCGGTGTCCTCCGCGTAGCGGTGCAGCGCATCCAGCACCTCGTATTGCCGGTAGAGGTCCAGCGCCGAGGTCGGTTCGTCCATCAGAACGACCCTGGGCCGCGTTACCAGCGTCTGCGCGACGCTGACCGCCTGCCGCTGGCCGCCGGAGAGTTCCGGCAACTGCCGGTTCGCCAGATGCGCCACGCCGAAGCGGTGCAGCACCTCGTCCACCGCAGCCAGCTCGGCTGTGGACAGGCGCCAGCTTCCGCCCCCCTGTTTCAGGGCGAGGATGACGGATTCATAGACGGTCAGCGCCGCGCTCATGGCGGTGTCCTGCGGCATGTAGCGCAGGTCGGTGTCCTCCGCCCCGGAAAGGCGCACCTCTCCGGCACCGCGCAATTGTCCGGCAATGCGGCGGAAGAGGGTGGACTTCCCGGCGGCGTTTGCGCCGACCAGCGCGGTCAGGGCGCCGCCCGGTATATCGGGGGTGGAGACGTCGGACAGGATCTGGCGGCGACCGTAGCGGGCACCGACGCGGTCGAGAGCGAGGCTTACCATGACTTGCGGCCTTTCGTCAGGATCAGCGCGGCAAAGAACGGCACGCCGACCAGCGCCGTGATGATACCGATGGGCAGGACCGCGCCGGGCAGGATCGCCTTGGACAGGACAGAGGTCGCCGAGAGGATCAGCGCGCCGGACAGCATGGCACCGGGCAGGAAGAAGCGCTGGTCTTCTCCCAGCAGCAGGCGCGCCACGTGCGGGCCGACGATGCCGATGAACCCGATGGTGCCGACGAAGGACACCGGCACGGCGGCCAGAAGCGACACGAGGAACAGCGCCTCGAGCCGCAGGCGCTTCACCGGAACGCCCATTGCCGCCGCCCGGGTCTCGCCCAGCCGGATGGCGGTCAGCGCCCAGGCCCGGCGCGCGAACAGTGGTGTGCAGATCAGCAGGATTGCGGTTACGACGGCGACCTTGGGCCAGGTCGCCTTGGTCAGGCTGCCCATGGTCCAGAACACCACCGCCGACAGCGCCTGCTCGGACGCGAAGTACTGAAGCAGGGCCAGCGCCGCGTTGAAGCTGAAGACCAACGCGATGCCCAGAAGGACGATGGTTTCCACCGTCACGCCGCGCATCGTCGACAGGCCGAAGATCAGCAGCGCCGCCGCCATGGCCATGGCGAAGGCGTTGATCGGGACCATCAGCGCGATGGCCGTCGGGAAGAGCGCGACGCCCAGCACCATGGCCAGCGCCGCGCCGAAGCTTGCGGCCGCTGACAGGCCGAGGGTGAAGGGGCTGGCCAGCGGGTTCGCGAGGATCGTCTGCATCTGCGCGCCCGCGAGCGACAGGCTGGCGCCCACGACGACCGCCAGCAGCGCCATGGGCATCCGGATGTCCCAGATCACCACGCGCATCTGCACATCCGCGGCGCCGGGGGCAAGGACGGTATGCAACACGTCCCAAAGGCCATAGCGGGCCGGGCCGAGCGAGACATCTACTGCAAGCGACAGCATCAGAAGAACGGTCAGGCCGCTGAGGATCGCGATCCGCCGGGCGACCAGCCCGCGGTAGCTGGCGGCGTGGGTGGGGGCATTCGTCGTGAGCGCAGCCATGGGTTCTCCGGAAGTTGGGGGCGGCCCGCAGGCTGCCCCGTCAGGTCAGTGCGTGGTCGGCGCCAGAGACACCCAGTAGCCCGGGTGGTAGTCGACCGGCAGGAACCGTTCGTGCAGTTCGACCAGCGTCGCATCGGGATCGAGATCCGGGAACAGATCCGGGTGCAGCCAGGTCGCGAGCCGCTGCACGGCGACAAAGCTGTAGGGGTTGTTGTAGAACTGGTGCCAGATCGCGTGGACCTGTCCGTCTTCCACCGCCTTGACGCCGGTGAAGCCGGGGCGCTCCATCAGCGCGGCCAGCTTTGCACGCGCCTCGTCCTCGTCCGATCCGGGGCCGACCCCGACCCAGGAACCGCCGGGCACGTAGGCTTCCCAGTTGCCGCCCGTCACGACGATCTGGTCGGGATCGGACGCGATGATCTGCTCTGCGTTGATCGTGCCGAAGGTGCCGGGGATGAAGGGCTTGGCCATGTTCTCGCCCCCCGCCAGTTCGACGAAGGTGCCGAAGTTGCCGTGGCCGAAGGACATGCAGCAGTCTTCGGAGTAACCGCCTGCGCGGTCGACGAAGACCAGCGGGCGGTCGAGGTCGTCCTGCGCGGCGATCACGTCCGTCACGCGCGCAATCTGTTCTTCGTAGAAGGCGTTGAATTCCGCCGCGCGGTCCTCCTTGCCGAAGAGTTCGCCGATGATGTGCATCGACTGTGCGGTGTGCTCGAACGGTTTTTCACGGAAGTCGACGTAGACGATCGGGATGCCGACCTTGGCCAGCTTTTCCTCGTAGCCCGCTTCATCGGTGGCGGCCTTGGCCTCGAGGTTCAGGATCATCACGTCCGGGTCCAGCGCCACCGCCTGCTCGATGTCGAAGGTGCCGTCCTTGAAGCCGCCGAAGGTCGGGATCTCCGTAAGCTCCGGGAACTTCTCGGCGTACATCTCGTAGCTTTCGGGGGCCGCCTGCAGAAGGTCGTCACGCCAGCCGACGACGCGTTTGAACGGGTCGTCCCTGTCGAGCACGGCGGCAAAGAAGATCTGCCGGCCCTCGCCGAGGATCACGCGGTCGGCGGGCCCGTCCAGCGTGACCTCGCGCCCGACGATATCGGTCACGGTGATGGGATCGGCCACCGCCTGAAGGGCGGGCAGGAAGGCCAGCGCAGTGGCGCCAAGCATCCGTTTCAGGGTCATGTTCGCTTCCTCGTATCGTGAACTGCCCTTGGGATGTGTTATCCGAGTATTTTAGTCAAGATATAAGTTGACAAAAATCATTGGCTAAAGGAAATCCGCTGGAAAGCAAAGACGGAAGGTTCAATGAACAGTCATCCTCACAGCAATCGGGACATCCGCGACGAGATCCGGGACTACTGGTCCGACCGGGCCGCGACCTTCGACAACGATCCCGGCCACAAGATCGAAGACGGAGCCGAGATGGCCGCGTGGGAGGCCCTGTTCCGCAAGCACCTCGGCCCGGCGCGCGGCCGGCGGCTGCTGGATCTCGCCAGCGGAACCGGGGAAATATCGCGGCTGTGCAAGGGGCTCGGGTTCGAGGTGACCGGGCTCGACTGGGCCGAACCGATGCTGGAGCGGGCGCGGATGAAGCTGCCGGATGTGACCTTTCTGCAGGCGGATGCCGAACGGACGATGCTGCCCTCGGGCTCTATGGACGTGATCGTCACGCGCCATCTGGTCTGGACACTGGTCGACCCCGCGAGCGCCTTTGCCGAATGGTACCGGGTGCTGGCGCCGGGCGGCACGCTTCTGCTGGTGGACGGCGATTTTGTCACTAGGGGGCTGTTGGCCCGATTTCTCCTGCGTGGCAGGACGGTGGATCGCGGGCGTATGGATCGTCATCAGCGGATTTTGCAGCGGGTACATTTCTCTCAAGGGGCGCGGGCGTCGTCGGTGTCGGACCTGCTGGCCCAGGCCGGGTTCACGGATCTGCGTACAGACAAGCGGCTGGGGCGCATACACCGCGCACAGAGGTCGAATCTGGGTTGGCGCAAGTCGCTGCTGCGTCTGTCCGAACATCGCTACCTGATCCGGGCAACGAAGCCGGAGGGGATCGAACCGTAGGAGGTATGGATCGAAGGGGATGCGGCAGCGAACGGCCGATCGGTCTGGCCGCGTTGGAGGTCGGGGGCGGAGCTTTGCAATGCGCTGCAAGATGAAAGCTTGAACGCTGTCACCGGCGCTTGGTATCAAGACCCGTCCGCGGTTACGCCCGCGCCCCGAAATTTCCCCTGGATAGGCTGCCAAACGTGAAACCCGCACCGCTCATGTCACGCCGGTCCTCCGGCATCCCGTCTATCCCTGTCCGGGAGGTGCGCGCATGAAAGCGGTTGTCATCCATGGCGCGCGCGATCTGCGGGTCGATCCCTTCGAGGACGCCCTGCCGCCCGGTCCGGGCGAGGCCCAGGTCGCTGTCGCGAATGGCGGCATCTGCGGATCGGACCTGCATTACTACCTGCACGGCGGCTTCGGTGCGATCCGGGTTCAGCAGCCGATGGCGCTGGGGCACGAGGTATCCGGTGTCGTCACCGCCCTTGGCGCAGGCGTCGAGGGTCTGCGCGTGGGCGACAAGGTCGCGGTGAACCCGTCGCGGCCCTGCGGGGCCTGTGCCTATTGCCTGCGCGGACAACCGAACCAGTGCCTCGACATGCGGTTCAACGGATCGGCCATGCGCATGCCGCACGAACAGGGGCTGTTCCGTGAAACCCTGACGGCGCCTGTGCAGCTTCTCGAACGCTTCGATCCGGGGGCCGATCTGGCCCATGCCGCCATGACGGAGCCGCTCGCCGTATGCCTGCATGCGGTGCGGCAGGCGGGGTCTCTGGTCGGGCAGACGGTCTTTGTCGCCGGATGCGGTCCGATCGGATGCCTCACCGTCGCCGCCGCGCGGCTGGCCGGGGCGACGCGGATCGTGGCCGCCGACATTTCGGACACGCCGCTCGCCATTGCCCGCGCGATGGGGGCCGACGAGACGATCAATCTTGCCGCCGGGTCCGATGCGATGGAGCCGCTGAAGCGGGACAAGGGGCAGGTGGATGTCGGTTTCGAATGTTCCGGGGCTGCGCCCGCGTTGCGCGGGCTGCTCGACATCACGCGGGCCGGCGGCCGGATCGTGCTTGTGGGCATGGGTGGCGATGCGCCGCTGCCGCTGCAACTGACTGTCGCCAAGGAATTGACCCTGAAGGGCACCTTCCGTTTCCACGAGGAATTCGCCACCGCGGCGCGTGTCATCTCGGACGGGCGCATCGACCTGAGTCCGCTGCTGACCGGGGTCTACGAGATGGAGGAGGCCGTCGCAGCCTTCGACCTCGCAGCGGACAAGTCCCGCGCCATGAAGGTGCAGATCCGCTTCTCCGGCGGCTGAGGCGCGGGAAGTCCTGACTGTTGCGGTTCATGGCGGTGCGTGACGGTATTGATGCGAGGCTGTCAGGGTTGCGGCGTGCGGTCTCTGCCATGGTGCATGCCCCGGCGACACACTGCTCTGCTGCTGCCCGAGGGGGTGCGGGTCCAGGTAAGCCTCTGCACTGATCCGCCGACGATGTCGTGAACGCAGGCCAGATGGCGCTTTCTACAGCTGCGTCGTTTCAACCGATCGTGGACGATCGTTCTTTCCACAATCGTCGTCGGGCCGCGTGGGCGCTGACAGCTGCCGATACACGGCGGCCCAATCCTCCCGCTAAAGTCCCTGACTGTCCGCAGATCATGGCGGATCACGTCTCTCCGCGTTCGGGTATTGACATACGTCACACGTAACATGTTAAACATCACGAAACGAGGGAAGGGCGGCAGAGGAGGCCGTTCAAACCCGGGAGGAGACAGAATGACCCGCGAAAATGCACTGCGGACCCGGCTTGATACTGGCCTGCTCACCGTCGCGCCGGGGGCGCCCGATGCGCTTACCGCACGACTGGTGCAGGGGCATGGGTTCGACGCTGTCTACATGACCGGGCTTGGCGCGACGGCGGCCCGCCTGGGCAAACCCGACCTCGGCCTGATGACCCAGACAGAGATGGCAGATCATGCCCGCGCCATGGTGCGCGCGGTGGACATCCCGGTGATCGCGGATGCCGACACGGGCTACGGCGGCGCACTCAACGTCGCGCGCACGGTCGAGGAATACCTGCAGGGCGGCGTCGCCGCGATGCACATCGAGGACCAGCTTTCCCCCAAGCGCTGCGGCCAGTTGGCAGGCGTAAGGCTCGTGTCGCCCGAGGAGGGCGCGCACCGCCTGAAAGCCGCCGTCGAGGCGCGCGGAACGGGCGATATCCTCATAATCGGGCGCACCGACGCGCTGCAGCCGCTCGGGCTCGACGAGGCGGTGGCCCGTGCGGCTCGGTATCGGGATGCCGGTGTCGATCTCGTTTTCGTCGACGGGGTGAAGACCCGTGCCGAGGTCGAGGCGATTGCCCGCCGGGTCGAGGGGCCGAAGGTGCTGAGCCTCGTCGACGGCACGGATGCCGCGTCGGTTTCCATCGAGGATGTGCGGGATATGGGTTTCTCCATCGTGATGTATGCGGTCACGGCCCTCTTTGCGGCGGCCCGGGCAAGCGCCACCGCGCTGGCGCGGCTCAAGAGCACGGGGCTCCCCGGGGGCGGCGATGCTTTGACCTACGCGGAATTCTGCGAGATCGTCGACCTGGCGAACCACCAGGACTTTGCCCACAGGCACGGCGAATGACCGCGACGGTCCTGATCACCGGGGCGGGCTCGGGCATCGGTCTTGCCGTTGCGCAGCGGGTTGTGTCGCGCGGCGCGCGGGCGATTCTGTGGGACATTTCCGGCCAGGCACTCACGGCGGCGCAGCAGGAGCTTGGCGCGGCTGTCGAGACCGCCGTTGTCGATGTGTCCGATGCGGGTGCCATCGCCGGTGCCCCGCTTGAAGGTGTCACGCACCTCGTGAACAACGCGGGCGTCCTCGGGCAACGCATGGAATGGGGCGCGCTCGACGCGGAGCATCTGCAAGGCATCCTCGACGTCAACGTCGTCGGGCTGATGATGGTGACGCAGGCCTTCATGAAGGCGCGTGTCCCGCATCCGCAAGCGGCGATCGTCAACCTCTCTTCCATCGCGGGGGAGAACGGCGGCGCGCCGGGATTTGCCGCTTATGGCGCGTCCAAGGGCGCGATCATGGCGCTGACACGGGCCATGGCGCGGGACTTCGCGCCTGACCTGAGGGTCAACGCGCTGGCCCCGGGCATCATCGACACGCCGATTCAGGACGCGGTGATGACGGCGCCGAATGCCCGCGCGCAGGCCGCGGAGGGCATCCCGCTGGGCCGGCTCGGCACGGCGGACGAGGTCGCGGGCACGGCCGAATGGCTGCTGTTCGACGCGCCTTACGTGACGGGCGAAATCCTCAAGGTTGCGGGAGGACGGCGGTGAAGCTGATCGACGGGTTCTTCAGGCTGCTGGAAGTGCTGCTGGTGCTGCTGCTGGCAGGCATGACGATCATGGTCTTTGCCAATGTCGTCCTGCGCTACGGCTTCGGGTCCGGCATCGACGTGAGCGAGGAGCTGTCGCGCTTCTTCTTTGTCTGGCTGATCTTCCTCGGCGCCATCGTGGCGATGCGCCACAACATGCACATGGGTTTTGACCTGGTGGTGACGACGGTCAGCCCGCCGGTGCGCCGCGCCCTCCTGACGCTGGCGAACGGGCTGGTCCTTGCCGTCTGCGTCATGGTCTTCGTCGGCACGGTGCAGCAGTTCCATGTCAACGCCACCAACATCGCCCCGGTCACGCGCATGTCGATGATCTGGGTCTTCGGCGTGCTGATCCCGATGTCCGCGCTGATCGGGCTTATGGCCGGGTTGCGCATGGTCGGATACGCCACAGGCCGCCTGACCGGCATCCCGAAGTCGGGCCGGGAGGTGACGGAATGACTCTCGTCCTGTTTATCGTCACGCTGGGTGTCACGCTCTGCATCGGCGTTCCGGTGGCCTTCGCGCTGCTGATCTGTGCCGCCGTGATGGGCTTCCAGATGGACCTCTTCGACGCGCAGGTCGTGTCGCAGCGGATGGTCGTCGGCGCGAACAACTTCTCGCTCCTCGCGATCCCGTTCTTCCTGCTTGCGGGTGAACTGATGAACGCGGGCGGTATGTCCAAGCGGATCATCGGTTTCGCCATGGCCTTCGTCGGGCATGTGCGCGGCGGGCTTGGTGTGGTGGCGATCTTTGCCGCGATCATCCTGGCATCGCTGTCCGGGTCGGCGGCGGCGGATTCGGCTGCGCTCATCGCGATCATGCTGCCGATGATGAAGCAGTCCGGCCATGACGAGGCGCGCTCCGTCGGGCTCATGGCCTCCGGCGGCGTGATCGCCCCGATCATCCCGCCCTCCATCGCCTACATCATCTTCGCCGTGGCGACCAACCTGTCGATCACGCAGCTCTTCATGGCGGGCATCGTCCCGGGCGTGATGATGGGCATCGGCGCCATCGTGGCCTGGCTGATCGTCGCGCGGCGCGACAACGTGGCACCGCAACCGCGGCAGGGCTGGGGCGTGCGCCTGCGCGAGACGCGCCACGCGCTGTGGTCGCTGGGCATGCCGGTGATCATCCTCGGCGGCATCCGCTTCGGCGTCGTCACTCCGACCGAGGCCGCGGTGATCGCTGCCGTCTACGCCATCTTCGTCGGCATGGTCATCCACCGCGAACTGAAGGTGAGCCAGCTTTTCCGGGTCTTCCGGGATGCGGCCCTCACCACGGCGGTGGTGATGATGCTGGCGGCGGCGGCACTGGCCACGGCATGGTTCATCACGCTGGCGGACCTGTCAGGCATCGTGCTCGACCTCGTGGGGCCGCTGGTGGACAGTCCGACGCTGCTGCTGATCGTCATCATGGCGCTGGTGCTGATGATCGGGACGATGCTCGACATGGGGCCGACAATCCTGATCCTCGCGCCCGTGCTCCTGCCGGTGGTCGAAGAGGCGGGGATCGACCCGATCTACTTCGGCGTGCTCTTCGTCATCAACTGCGCCATCGGCCTCGTGACGCCGCCCGTGGGCATCGTGCTCTCGGTCTCGGCGGGGGTGTCGGGCGTGCCGCTGCACCGCGTGGCGAAGGGGGCGGCGCCCTTCCTCTTCGCCCAGATCACCGTTCTCGCGCTGCTGGTGCTCTTCCCGCAACTCGTTCTGACGCCGCTGAACTGGCTGCGCTGAACAAGAAGAACCGACACCGACTGCGACACAAAAAATACCAAGGAGGAGACTGAAAATGAAACTGAAGACCCTTGCGGCCATGGCCCTCTGCGCCACGGCGTTCACCACCCCGGCGCTCGCCGCCGATTACGGCAAGCACACGTTCAAGATTTCGAGCGGCGCGGCCAAGGATCACCCGATTGCCACCGGCATCGCGGCGATGAGCGAGTGCATGGAGGAAGGCTCCGACGGCAAGATGAAGCTGAAGGGCTTCTATTCCGGCCAGCTTGGCGACGACGCGGATGCCACGCAGGCGACCCGCTCCGGCTCCATCGAGATGGTGGTGACCGGCTCCGCGGCCATCGCGGGCATCGAACCGGCGCTTGGCGTGTTCACCCTGCCGTTCATGTTCGAGAACGACGCAGAGGTCGACGCGATCATGACCGGCCCGTTCTTCGACTACGTGGCCGAGAAGATGCCGCAGCATGACCTGGTGATGCTGTCGATGTGGGAAAACGGCTTCCGCAACGCCACCAACTCCAAGCACCCGATCAAGGCCGTGTCGGACTTCGAGGGGCTGAACTTCCGCGTGATGCAGAACCCGATCTTCCTCGACACCTTCCGCCGTCTTGGCGCGAACCCGGTGCCGATGGCCTTCGGCGAGGTCTTCACCGCGCTCGAGACCGGCGCCGTCGACGGGCAGGAAAACCCGCTGCCGCTGATCGAGGCGACGAAGTTCTACGAGGTGCAGAAATACTTGACCCTGACGCGCCACGCCTATTCCCCGAACCCGGTTCTGGTGAACCGGGGCGTCTGGGAAAGCCTCAACGCGGACGAGCAGGCGCTGGTGCAGTCCTGTGCCACATCGGCGCGCGACGCGCAGATCGAGCGGTCCCGTGCGGCCGTGGGCGAATCCGCCGACAAGCTGACCTCCGAAGGCATGGAGATCTCCGAGATGCCGGCCGAAGAGATGGCGAAGCTGCGCGAGCTGGTGACCCCGGTCTACGAGACCTCGATGGAGTCCGTCGGCAAGGAAAACTTCGATCGGCTCATGGAAGAGCTGGCCAAGATCCGCAACTGAGCCAGACCGGGCTGGCGTCGCTTTCACTCCCCCAAGGCGCCAGCCCACCCTTTCTCAAGGATTTCAAATCGATGCCGCTCGACACCGCTTCCTTTCTGTCCCGCCTCGCCGAAGCCTTTCCCGGGCCCGCGCTGCTGTCGGGGACCGACATTCCCGCGCGCAACCTGCACGACACGTCCTTCCTGGCCGACGTGAGGCCGCTGGCCGTTCTGCGCCCGGACACGCCGGAGGCCGTGGCAGAGGCCGTCCGGCTCTGTGCGGAGGCCGGCGCGACCATGGTGCCGCAGGGTGGGCTGACAGGGCTGGCCGGTGGTGCGCACCCCATCGACGGCGCGGTGATGATCTCGCTGGAACGCTTCTCGGGGATCGAGGAAATCGACCCGGCCTCCTCCACCATGACGGTGCGGGCGGGCACACCGCTCGAGGTGATCCAGAAGGCCGCGGACGAAGCCGGCTTCTTCATCCCGCTGGACCTTGGCGCGCGCGGCTCCTGCCTGATCGGCGGCAACATCGGCACCAATGCGGGCGGCAACCGGGTGATCCGCTACGGCATGACCCGCGAGATGATCCTCGGCCTCGAATACGTGCTGCCGGACGGGACGCTCGTCTCCGGCCTGAACAAGATGCTGAAGAACAACGCGGGTTACGACCTCAAGCAGTTGTTCATCGGCTCCGAAGGCACGCTGGGTATCGTGACGCGCGCCGTGCTGCGGATGCACCCGAAGCCCGGCTGCGTGAACGCCGCGCTCTGCGGGCTGGGGTCCTACGACGATGTGCTGAAGCTCTTGGCAGAGGCGCGCCGCGGTCTGGGGCCGATGCTGTCGGCCTTCGAGGTCATGTGGTCGGACTACTGGCAGGTCGTGACGGAGACGGTGGGCGTCCGCTCGCCGCTGGACGGTGAACACAAGGTCTATGTCCTGCTGGAGGCGCAGGGTCTGGACGAGGAAATCGACGGTCCGCGGTTCATGAACTGGATCGAGAAGGTCTACGAGGCGGGGATCGTGGAGGACGCGGCCATCAGCCAGAGCCTTTCGGATGTGAAACGCTTCTGGGGCCTGCGCGATGCCTGCGCCGAGTTCATGACGAAGCTCGGCCCGCATTGCGCCTACGACATCGGACTGCCGGTGAAGCGGATGGACGAGTTCGCCGACGCCTGCCGGGCGCGGCTGATCGCCGAAATGCCGGAGGCGCTGAGCGTCTACTATGGCCATATCGGCGACGGCAACCTGCATATCGTGGCTCTGGACCGCGCCGTGACCGAGCAGCCGATGGACCGCATCAGCGGCATCGTCTACAACACGGTGCGCGACTTCGGAGGGACGGTTTCGGCCGAACATGGCATAGGCCTGCTGAAGAAACGCTACCTGCCTTATACCCGCTCTGCCGAGGAACTGGCGCTCATGGCCCGCATCAAGGCCGCGCTGGACCCGGCGGGGCTGCTCAACCCGGGGAAAGTCATCGACACCCCAAATGGAGACAAGACATGAATTCCCTGAAGACACGCCTTCTCGAAGGCGAGTTCATCACCGCGGCCTGGGCCGAACTTGGCTGCCCCGACATCGCGGAAATCCTGGTGCGGCACGGCTGGCCGGTCGTCCTGATCGACGGTGAGCACGGCATCGGCGACCTCGAAACCTGGGTTTCCGTGGCGCGGGCGGTTGAGGCCGCGGGCGGCGAGGTGATCCTGCGCGTGCCGGAAGGCACCGACACGATGCTGAAGAAGGTGCTTGATCGCGGCTTCCGCTCGATCGTCGTGCCGATGGTGAACACGGTGGAACAGGCCCAGCAGATCGCGCGGTCCTGCCATTACCCGGTGCGCGGCACGGGTGGCATCGGCCGCGGGTATGCTGCCCCCATCGTGCGCGGATCGGATTACGGCACGCGTCCGGACTATGCATCCCGCACGGCGAACGAGGACGTGCTGGTGTTCGTGCAATGCGAGACGCCGGAGAGCGTGTCGGCGCTGGCGGAGATCGCCGGTGTCGAGGGCATCGACGGCATTTTCCTCGGCCCGAACGACCTTGCAGCAACGCTGGGCCACATCGAGGACATGGACCACGCCACGCCGCAGGCCGCCTTTGCAGAGGTCGAGGCCAAGGTGCTGGGCGCGGGCAAGCTTCTGGCAACCGTTCCGGGTGGCGGACGCGACTTCGCGACCCTGCGGCAGAAGGGGTTCGGTCTGGTTGCCGGTGTGAATGACATTTCCGTGCTTGTCGAAGGAATCCGTACCAGTGCCGCCGCGCGCGATGCCGAGCTTGGGCGCAACGTGGTGGACGCCACCGCCGCAGCCCCGCGCCGCTACTGATCCGCGCTTTTGAACAGGGGGGCCGCCGTGCTAAGACGGCGGAACCCCGAAAACAGCCAGAAGGACAGCCCCGCCAGATGCCCGCAAGACCCGGGATGCAGATCGAAACGCCGAAGACGCTGACCGAGATCGTGGTCGAGCGTCTGCGTCAGGCCATCATTGACGGGCATTTCGTCTTTGGCGAGAACATCTCGGAAGACAAGCTCGCCACGGTCTTCGGCGTCAGCCGGTCGCCGGTCCGCGATGCGCTCAACGCGTTGCAGTTCACCGGCCTAGTCACGATCATCCCGAAACGCGGCAGTTTCGTCTTCGTGCCGACAGCCGAAGAGGTGGGCGAGATCTGCGACTATCGCCTGATGCTGGAACGCGAGGCGCTGCGGCTGTCGATGGACGCCAACCGCGAAGGCTTCCTTGCTGCGCTCGACGACGCGGTTGAGCGGATGCGCGAACGGATGCTGGCGGGTGATGAGATAGGCTATGTCCGCATCGACACCGAGTTCCACAATCTGTTCTTCGACCATTGCGGCAACAGCCTCGTGCAGAATGCCTTTCACCTCGTCGAGGCACGCATCGCCACCATCCGCACCGCGCTCAATGCCCGGTTCAAGCAACGGCGCGAGGACAGCTTCGACCAGCATGTCGCCATCGTGGAAGGGCTGCGGCAGGGCGACTGGGAAACGGTGCACGACGTACTGGGCAAGCACATCACCTCGATCCGTGCAGACGCCATCGACGAACTCTCCCGCCTCGATCCGCTTGCCTGATTGCCGGTCGAAAGACCTTGGACGCTCAGGGATCATGGGCGACGGGCACATTTGTCCGCCGCAGGAAATGACGTACGGGTTCATGTGACCCGCCCGCCCGCGCCCACCTTGCGGCGTCAGCTTCAGCGCGTGCGGGTGTAGTTCTGGCTCCTGGCCCCCACTCGGCCGGACGCGGATCGGGATCACCGCGCCATGGCGTAGAATTCCGGGTTGGGCCGCATGTTGGTCAGGTTCGCCAGCCGGTTCGACATGCCGAAGAAGGCCGAGACCGCGCCGATGTCCCAGATGTCTTCCTCGGTGAATCCGTGCGCCTGCAACGCCTCGACGTCGGCGTCGCCCACTTCGTAGGCGCGGGCAGAGACCTTCATGGCGAAATCGAGCATCGCCTTCTGCCTTTCGGTGATGTCGGCCTTGCGGTAGTTGACCGCCACCTGGTCGGCGATCAGCGGATCCTTGGCCCGGATACGCAGGATCGCGCCATGGGCCACCACGCAGTACTGGCACTGGTTCGCGTTGGAGGTGGCCACCACGATCATCTCGCGCTCGGCCTTGGTCAGGCCGCTCGGCTTGTCCATCAGCGCGTCATGGTAGGCAAAGAAGGCGCGGAATTCGTCCGGCCTGTGCGCCAGCGTCAGAAATACGTTGGGGACGAACCCGGACTTCTCCTGCACCGCCTCGATGCGGCTGCGGATATCCTCGGGCATGTCGGCGAGGTCGGGCACCGGGAACCGGCTGACGGGTGTATCGAGCATGTTGGTCCTTCCTTCGGGAGCGTTTCAGGTGTCGGTCACGGCGGCGATCTGCGCGGCATAGATGTCCATCGCGTCGCCGGGGTTTTCGTCGTGCGGATCGATGCGGACGAGGCACGTGTGCGCCGCGCAGCCCTGCCCGAAAGCGGAACTGCCGATGTCCAGGGTCAGCACATTTGGATTGCCGGACAGGTCCGTGCCGTCTGCGTCCCCTGTCAGCCAGGCACCGGTGGGCAGGACGGCGACGCCCGGTCGCTGCGTGTCCGTCACCCGGGCGGTCGCAAGGCAGGCCCCCCGGGCGTTCCACAGGCGCACCGTCGCGCCGTCCGTGATGCCGCGCTTTGCGGCATCCTCGGGGTGAAGGCGCACCTGTTCACGGCCATTCCGCTTTTCCGCCCGGCTGCTGCCTCCGGTTTCAAGCTGGCTGTGAAGGCGCCCCTGCGGCTGGTGAGAAACGAGGTGGAGTTCGTCCTCGGCCGCCCCGCCCAGCCATTCGGCAGGCGGCTGCCATGCGGGATGCGCCGGACAATCGGGCAGCGCGAGCTGGCCGAGCTGCCGGCTGCCAAGGACGATGCGCCCGCTTTCCGTATTCAGGCGGTTCGCCTCCGGCTCCGCCCGGAAGTCGGAAAGGTGCGGCACGTCCGGACGCCGGGGGCAGGGCGCATGCCCCTTGGTCCAGAAGTCCTCGAAGGGGGGCATGTCGAAGCCCAGCCTGTCGGCCGCGTCCCTCCGGGTCAGATCGTAGATGTGGCGCAGCCAGCCCATCTCGTCCCGGCCCTCGTCAAAGGCATCGCGGACGCCCAGCCGGTCGGCCAGCAGGCAGAAGATGTCGAAGTCGGATTTCGCCTCGCCAAGTGGGTCGATGGCCTGCTGCATCGCCAGCACGAGGTCGGATCGCTTGTTGCCCGCGATGTCGTTGCGCTCGATCGAGGTCGAGGCGGGGAGGAGGATGTCGGCGCGGCGGGCCGTCGCGGTCATCATCGGGTCCTGGACGATGATCGTTTCGGGCCGCGTCCACGCTTCGGACAGGCGGTTCAGGTCCTGGTGGTGGTGGAAGGGGTTGCCGCCGGCCCAGTAGACCAGCCGCGCATCGGGATAGCGCCGCGTCTTGCCTTCGTAGGTATAGGACGCGCCGGGGTTCAGCAGCATGTCCGCGATCCGTGCCACGGGGATGAAGCTGCGCAGAACGTCGCGCCCCTTGCTCATGGCGGGTGACTTGCCTGCGGACATCGCCGCGCCGACGCCGCCGAGCGATCCGTAGCCATAGCCGACACCACCCCCGGGCAGACCGATCTGGCCGAGCATCGCAGCCAGCCCGAGCGCTGCCCAGAACGGCTGTTCGCCGTGGTGCGCGCGCTGGAGGCTCCAGCTGACGGTGAGCATGGTCCGCGTGTCCGGCATCTGCCGCGCCAGGGCACGTATCCGCCCGGCGTCCAGTCCCGTGATCTGCGCTGCCCAGTCCGCGTCCTTGCGCTGCCCGTCGGTATCACCGGACAGGTAGGCGAGAAATTCGTCTGCCCCGCTGGTGTATGTCGACAGGAAGCCCGCATCGTGCCGCCCGGCAGCCAGAAGCTCGCCCGCCAGTCCCAGCATCAGCGCCGTGTCCGTGTTCGGGCGGATCGGCCACCAGTCCACGTCCATCCAGCCGGGCATGTCATCGCGCAGAGGCGAGACGACAACCACCTTCACCCCCCGGTCGCGGATAGCACGCAGGCTGTCCTCAAGCCGGTGCGTGCCGATGCCGCCCGCCTCGTTCTGCGCGGTGCGCGGGCTGAGCGCGCCGAACACCACGAGCGTTTCCGTATGCGCGGCGATGCTTTCCAGCGTGTTGGCCTCGCCACCGCAGGCGCCGTCGTCCCCCAGAACGTGACGCAGGATCACCGGCCCGGCGGCAATGGAATAGGTATCCACATGACCGGTGTAGCCGCCGACGAGGTTCATCAGCCGTTTCAGCAGGGAAGAGGCGTGATGGAAGCGCCCGCAGCTTGTCCAGCCGTAGGATCCGGCAAAGATCGACTCGTTTCCATGTTGCTTCGAAACCCGCGTGATCTCCTTGCTCACGAGGTCCAGGGCTTGATCCCAGGACACGGGGATCAGCCGGTCCGAACCACGCGCCCTGCCGGTTGAACCCGGCCCGTGCTCAAGCCAGCCCTCGCGCACCATCGGGCGCAGGACGCGGCGGTCCGGTTTGGCCCATTCCGGGACGGAGTGGATGATCGGAGAGGGGGCGGGATCCTGCGGCAACGGCTCCACGCCGATGATGCGGTCCTCTTCCACCAGCAGCGTGTAGGCGCCCCAGTGGCTGCAGTGCGGAATGCGTCGGATGGTCATCGCGGTCTCAGATCACGGCTTCGATGAGAAATGGACCGCGGCGGGAGCAGGCCGTCTTGAGCAGGTCGGCGAAGCTCTCGGCGCTTTCGGCCCTTGCGGCCTCCACCCCCATGGCGCGGGACATGCCCACCCAGTCGAGCGCGGGATTGTCGAGGTCCAGCATCTTCCGGGCGTTTTCGCCCGCAACACCGGCGCCGACGTTCTTCAGTTCGCCGTGCAGGATCGCGTAGCGACGATTGGCAAAGACGATGGTCACCACGTCCAGCGCCTCGCGCGCCTGGGTCCAGAGCGCCTGGACCGTATACATGCCCGATCCGTCCGCCTGCAGGCTGACCACCTTGCGATCCGGGCAGGCGACGGCTGCGCCGGTTGCCATGGGCAGGCCGAGGCCGATGGCGCCGCCGGTCAGTTGCAGGAACTCGTGGGGCGCGGCGCCATAGGCGTGGCGGAAGAAGTCGCGACCCGACGAGACGGACTCGTCGCAGATGATCGCCTGCTCCGGCATGTGATGCGCCAGCGCCAGGGCGATGGCCTCCGGCGTCAGTTTGCCCGTGGCCAGGGGGGCGGCGTCACGCGCCACGTGGCGAGGGGCAGGGGCCATGCCGACCTCCTGCCCGAGGGCGTCAACGGCGGCGGCCAGATCGGTGGCCGCATCGGCCATGTCGATCACCTTGCAGGTCTCGGGCAGCATCTTTCCGGGCTTGCCGGGGTAGGCAAAGAAGGCCACAGGCGCCTTGGCACCGATCAGGATGACCTGCTCCGTCGTGGCAAAGCAGGCCAGCGCGTCGTCGACCTTGTAGGGCACGCGGTCCAGCGCGATGCGCCCCGCGCCGCGTTGCATCCGGCCGTTGGATTGCTGGGCCATCAGCCGCGCACCGCTTGCCTGCGCAATGCGGTCGAGGATGTCCAGAATGTCCGCACGGAGCGCCCTGCCGGACACGAGGATCGTCGTCTCGCGCCCGGCACGCAGCGCCTCTGCCGCCGCGCGGATACGATCCGGATCGGGTTTGGCGGGCGAGGGCGGTGCGAGCACGACCGCCGGAACCGGCGCAGTTTCAGACCATGCCGCATCGGCGGGCAGGATCAGCGTTGCGATCTGGCCGTTGCCGGAACGGGCGGCCTGGATGGCCTCTTCGGTCTTTGTCTTCAGGGAATCCGCGTCGGCGCGTCCGACCCAGTGGGACATCGGGCGCGCGAGACTTTCGATGTCGGAGGTCAGCGGCGCGTCCAGCGCAAGGTGATGGCTGGCGTGATCGCCCACCACGTTGACCATCGCCGTGCCCGCCCGCTTCGCATTGTGGATGTTGGCCAGCGCATTGGCCAGACCGGGCCCGAGGTGCAGCAGCGTCGCCGCGGGCTTGTCGGCCATGCGCGCATAGCCATCCGCCGCGCCGGTCACCACGCCTTCGAACAGGCCCAGCACGCAGCGCATCGCGGGCTGCCGGTCCAGCGCGGCAACGAAGTGCATTTCGGACGTGCCCGGGTTGGCAAAGCAGGTGTCGATGCCGTTGGCCAGCAGCGTCTCGCAGAGAATGTCCGCCCCGGTGGTGCTGGCGGTGATGCCGGTATCGATGGTCATGCGATTTCCCTGTCGTTCTCTGTGTCTGGGTCGTTCATTGCACCAAGCGCCGCCAGCCGTGTCCAGTGACGCGCGGCATCCGCGAGCGTGTCGCGGAACAGGTCGAATTTGGCCCGGGCATAGTCCGCCTCCGGCCCGGTTGCCGGTTGCACGCGTTCTTCCGGAGCGCCAATCCAAAGGTCGGCGATGTCGTCGTTCGAGGCCCCCAGCAGATGTTTCGCCGCCACGGCGGCCAGTCCGCGCGGACCCGCGTGGGAGGTCGGACTGCGCAGGACCGTGCGGCCTGTCACGGTGGCAAGGAACCCGGCAAAGGCCGCATCCCGGGCGAGCCCGCCGCCAAGCGCCAGCGCGCCTTCACCCGTGCCCATCATGTCGTGGCTGGTGCGCGCGGCGAAGGAGAGCGCCTCCCGCCCGGCCCAGGCGATCTGTTCGGGCGTCGTGGCGGAGGTCAGGCCGAAGATCGCTGTGCTGGCCTGCGGTTCGGTCCATGGCGTGCGCTCTCCGCCCGGGGCCATGAAGGGGTGCAGGACAATCCCCGAACGCGTCGGCGCCACGCGCTCGGGCAGGTTCGCGAAGCGATCCGCGAGGTGTGACAACAGGCTTGCGCCGTTGAAACACGGATGGACGCAAAGGTAACCTTCACCGATCACGAACTTCTGGATCATTGCTCCGCGCGGCGTTTCCGGCATTCCGTCAGGGTCGGCGCGCAGGCAGGCATGGATGGCGGACGTGCCGAAGACCGAGGCGTTCGACACTTCCTTTCGCGTGCCCAGCCCGATGCCGATCAGGGTGGCCTGCACGTCGCCCGGTCCCATCAGGACGGGCAGGCCGTCAGGCAGACCCGTCAGCGCGGCGGCAGCGGAGGTCAGCGGTGCGCGCGCCTCGCCGACCGCCTTCATCTCGGGCAGCAGTTCGATTCCGCGGTCCAGCCCCAGGGCATCCTGCACGTCCCTGGACAAGGCGCCGGTGCGCCAGTTGCCCCAGAGCGGCAAGACGACGGTGGGCTCTCCGACGAGCTGTCCGGTCAGTTCGTGGAACAGCCATTCCTTCAGGCGCAAGGCATGGTGGATACGCGCCAGCCGGTCCGGTTCGTGGCGCTGCAGCCAGAGCAGTTGCAGGCTCTGAGCGGCGGCCGTCGGGCGCGAGGCGGTGATGGCCTCGACCCGGTCGACGGCCTTCTCCAGCTCCGCCACCATCCCGCGCGCCCTTCCGTCCAGCCATGTCAGGGCTGGCCCGACGGGCGCGCCAGCGGCATCCAGCGCCCACAGGCCGTCGCCCTGACCGGTCAGAACCAGCCCTTCCGGACTGCCCTCTGCCTTCTTGGCGCAGCTGCGCAGCACATCCCACGCCAGGGCAAGCGTCCGGGGCATGTCCTGCTCCACCCGGTCGCCCTGCCGCCGCATCGCATCGTTGGGACGTTCGACCTCCGCCACAAGGCGGCCCGAAAGGTCGAAGGCCGCCGCCTTGACCGAGGTGGTGCCGCTGTCGAGACAGAAGATGATGCGCGGTCGCATGGTGTCAGGACGCCTTGCGCAGGGCGGCTTCAGCGGACTTGCTCTGCTGGCCGTAAGTCTTGAATTTCTCCAGCACCTCGGCGATCTGCGCGCTCGACAGGACCGGAGGCTCGCCGTTCGGCAGCAGCAGCAGGTACTGGTGGGCGAGCTCCTCAACCGTGACGGCCAGCGACAGGGCCTTGGCGATGTTGATGTGCCCGGCGATGACCCCGTGGTGCGCCATCAGGCAGGCGCGGCGGCCCTCCAAGGCTTCGACAACCCGGTCCGCCAGCTCCTGTGTGCCGAACAGCTCGTAGGGCGCGCAGCGGATGCTTTCGCCCCCCGCCGCGGCGATCACGTAGTGGATAGCGGGAATGTCCCGGCCAAGGATCGACACGCTGGTGGCATGGGTCGAATGGGTGTGCACCACGGCGTTCAGGTCAGACCGCGCCTGCAGGATGTCGCGGTGAAAGCGCCACTCGCTCGACGGCAGCACGTCCCCCTCGTAGGAGGCATCCCAGTTCATCGCCACGACATGCTCCGGCCGAAGCTGGTCGTAGGGAATGCCCGTGGGCGAGATCAGGAAGCCGTCGCCATGGCGCACGCTGATGTTGCCGGAGGTCCCCTTGTTGATGCCGAGGCCATTCATGGCGCGGCAGGCTTCGATCAGCTCGGTACGCAGGTTCAGCTCTTCGTCGGTCATCGGATGGTCCTTCAGGTACACAGGTGATGCGGGCGGTCCCCCGCGAGAAAGCGTGCCACGTCCTCGGCGATCATCGTCGCCGCCTTCGTCGCGGAGAAGCGCGATGCGCCGGCGATATGCGGGGACAGAGTGACGTTCGGCAGTTGCAACAGGGGCATGTCGGCAGGCGGCGGTTCAGGGGTGAAGGTGTCCAGCGCCGCGCCGCGCAGATGGCCCGAGCGGAGCGCATCGTAGAGCGCGTCGTAGTCGAGCACCTGACCCCTCGTGGTGTTCACGATGTAGCCGCCGGGTTTCATCGCCGCGATCCGCTCGCGGCTGATCATGCCCATGGTCTCGGGCGTGACGCGCGGGTGCAGGGTGACCACGTCGGCCTGCGCCATGAGGTCGTCCAGCGGCAGCTTGCGCAACCCGGCAGCCTGTTCCTCGGGGGTCAGGTCCTTGAAGGGATCGTAGATCAGGATGCCGCAACCGAAGGGCTGCAACAGCTTCGCGACGCGGGTGCCGATGTCGCCGAAGCCCACGATACCCACGGTCAGCTCGCAAAGTTCCGGTCCGGCGTTGTCGTAGTGGTAATAGTCCCGGCTGAAGCTGCCGTTGCGCACCGCCATGTGCCCACGCACGAGGTTGCGCGTCTCGGCCAAAAGCGAGGCAACGGTGAATTCCGCAACGGCAGAGGCGTTCCGTCCGGGGGTGTTCACCACGGTGATGCCGCGCGCCCGGGCTGCCGGCATCTCGATGTTCACCGGGCCGCCGCGCGACACGGCGATCAGCCGCAGGTCCGGCGCATGTTTCAGGCTGTCGGCGGTGATGGGCGCCAGATGGGTGACGAGGATGTCGAGCCCTTCGAGGAAAGAGAAGTAATCCTCTGGCCTTCCAACGAATTCCGCCACGGGCAGGGAGGGGTCGTGCTTGGTCGACTTCAGCTTCAGCGGCCAGTCCAGCTCCATCTGCCGGAACTCGGTCGGGGTGTCGGAAAGGCGCGCCGCAAGAGCTGTGCGGAACTGCTCGGGCTTCATGAAGCCGTCGCCGATCACGCCGATGGTCAGCGGCTTCGTCTGCGGACGGGGAGACGTCAGGGTCGTCATGGCTCAGACCTCCTCGGCGGTGCGGCTGTCGCTCAGCCCTGGCAACACGGAGCGGAAGCGTTCCGGGTCAATGCCGCGCTCTGTCAGGACTTCGGCGGTGTGCTGGGCAAAGCGGGGCGGGGCGGAATGGTACCGAACCGGCGTGCGGGACAGTTTCACCGGACTGCCGGTGCCGCGATAGGCGCCGATGTCGACGACCATTTCCCGGTGCCGCGTATGGGGATCGTCGACCACCTGATCGATGCTGCGGACCGCACCGCAGGGCACCCCGGCGCGGATCAGCGTCTGGGCCAGCGTCTCGCCGTCATGCGCCGACATCTCCTTTTCCAGCGCCTCTTTCAGGGCCGCGGCATGGGCCAGCCGGTCGGCGTTGCTGGCAAAGCGCGGATCGTCCGCGATCTCCGGCGCCCCGACGGTCTGGCACAGCTTCACGAACTGCCGGTTGTTGCCCACGGCGAGGAAGATCGGATCGCTCCCGGTCGCGTAGGTGTCATAGGGGCAGATGTTGGGATGCGCATTGCCAGTGGGCTGCGCCACCTTTCCGGACATGTAATAGTTGGGCAGGTGGGGATGCAGCAGCGAGACCCCGCAGTCATACAGCGTGGTTTCGACGAACTGGCCTTTGCCGCTGCCATTGCGTTCGTGCAGCGCCATGCAGATTCCCAGCGCCGCATTCAGGCCGGTCACCATGTCGACCACGGGCAGACCGGCGCGCAGCGGTGTGCCGCCCGCCTCTCCGTTGACGCTCATGATGCCGCAGACCGCCTGGATCGCCGCATCGTAGCCGGGCAGGCCGCCCATCGGTCCGTCCGCGCCGAAACCGGAGACACGCGCATGGATCAGCCGGGGAAAGCGGGCCTGCAGCTCATCGGTGCCCAGCCCCCAGCGTTCCAGCGTGCCGGTCTTGAAGTTCTCGATGAACACATCGGCGTCGGCCAGCAGCTCCAGCAGAAGCTCCCGGCCGGCCTCTTGCGACAGGTCGACGGAGATGCCGCGCTTGTTCCGGTTCAGCCCGTGGAAATAGCTGGCCGCCCCGTCGCGGAAGGGCGGCCCCCAGCCGCGCGTTTCGTCCCCGGCGGGCGGCTCCAGCTTGATCACGTCGGCGCCGTGGTCGGCGAGGATCTGTCCGCAGTACGGCCCACCCAGGACCCGGCTGGCATCGATGACCCGAAGGCCGGAAAGGGAACTGTGTGGCTGCATCGGGGTCTCCGTGGTCGTTTCGTGGTCACGCATCTTGCAAGTGCGCCTGTGCATCGATGTCCTGCCGCCATGCGGCGGCGAACGCGGGGTAGGTTTCCGACACCTCGTCCAGCACCCGCCCCCGCAGCAGCGCGAGCGTCTGCGCATCCGGGGTGGAGGTCCGGGGCGTCCGTTCCGCCGCGTCGTAGTCGAACCCGGTCTCGGCGCGGATGCTGTCGGCGCTCTCCCCTTCGTGGGCCGATTGCAGGGAAAAGCGGGCCTGCGCCTTGTCGAAGGAGAACAGCGCCTTGCTGGTCAGCAGGGCGACCGGACCGCCGGGCCTGTAGACGTCTTCCGGGCTGGTGCCCGGGGCCGAGACGAAATCGACCTTGTCGACCAGAACCCGGGGACTGTGTTCCTCGCGGAAGAGGATGACGCGCGGCACCACGTAATAGAGGTAGGCGGACCCGAAGGACCCCGGCCAGCGCACCTTCGTCGTTGGATAATCGCCGACACCCACTAGGTTGACGTTGGCCTGCCCGTCGATCTGACCGCCGCCGAGAAAGAACGCGTCGATACGCCCCTGGCCCGCGCAGTCGAACAGTTCGCATGATCCGTTGGTGAAGAAGTTGTGCTCGGCCGAGCCGAGGATCGAAAGCCGCACATGGCGCTCCAGCTCTGCCAGGGCCCGGCACAACATCGCGCCCGCTGCGGGAATTGGCGAGGACGCGCCCACGGCGACATGACGGACGCCTTCCAGCAGGCGCGCGATGGTGAAGATCAGGGTTTCGCGGGGGAGGGCAGTCATGCGGTGACCTCCTTTCGCTGCCAGTTGGCGGGCTCTGCCATCCATGCGTCGAACCCCTCCTGCGTCCGCGCGGCTGCTGCGTAGGACATCAGCGACTCGGTGTCGGTCGGGTATTCGCCCCACAGCCCGTAAGGCCATGTGCCGCGCGGCACATGCGCGATCGCGGCCACATAGAGGGCGGGAAGCACTCCGGCGGCGAGGGTTTCATCCTCCAGCAGGTTGCCCTCGTAGATGCGGTCGACGGTCACGAGGCTCTCTGCCGAGGCGTAGGCCATCGTTGCGAGTTCGCGCCGCCGCCCGATCCAGACGTTGCCGTACCGATCAGCCATGGGGGCGTGAAAGATAGCCACGTCCGGATGGATCGCCGGAATCAGCGTCACGGGGTCGGGCTTGTCCGAAAAGGGGTTGTCGATGACCTTCCAGTCGGGCCGGTTCTTCAGGACGTCAGACCCGATGAGGCCGCGGATGGACAGGAACGGCGCCCCCTTCTGCGCGGCGATCAGGCCCGCGTGGACCGCGGGACACGTGGCGTCGATGACCCTGAGGCTGCCCGCCTTAACGGCAGCATTGAAGCGGGGCGCACCGCCCGCTTCGCCAAGGCTGACGGCACTGGTCTCCACCTCGGCCACGCAGCCGGCACCGATCAGCATATCCACCTGCAGACCGCCCGTCGGCACGCAGACAAGCCGCAGGTCGCGCAGGCCGCTGTCGATCATCGGGCGCGTCATCGCCATGGCAACGCCGGCGTAATCGACGGGCAAGGCTATGCGCATTCCGCTGCGCAGCCGCAGCGCCATGTCCTTCAGATCGTTCAGCATGGGGCGCCCTTCTCCGATATTGCCGCGCCGCAGCGCAAGATGTTCCACAATTCAGAACAGTAATCCGGAAATAAAGGTAGACCGGCGTCAGGTGGCGTGTCAATGGCCCGGAACATGCCGTCTCTCCCCGAAATCTTGGCCTGAAATCAGACATTGACAGATCGAGAATCCGAACGAATGATATTTGGCAATACAATGTTCTATAATTTGGAACACGGAGGAGGTGAAGGTGACCCTGGCTCAGCAGGAAGAAATCGCGGCTCTCGACCCGCCGGCGGCAGGACCCATGAGTTCAAGCGCAATCGGATCCAGCATTTCCATCCGCGAGGTGACCAAGCGATACGGGGCCTTCACGGCAGCGGACCGTATATCGCTCGACATCGAACCGGGGGAATTCGTGACGCTCCTCGGCCCCTCCGGCAGCGGCAAGACCACGCTGCTGAACCTCCTTGCCGGGTTCCAGTCGATCGACAGCGGCGGGATCGTCGTCGACGGCAAGCCGATCCATGGCGTGCCGGTGCACAAGCGCGGCTTCGGCATGGTCTTCCAGAGCTACGCGCTGTTCCCGAACATGACCGTCGCCCAGAACGTGGCCTTCCCGATGCGCATGGCGGGCGTGAACCGCGCCGAGAGCGATCGCCGCGTGGCCGAGACGCTGGACATGATGCGCCTGTCCGAACACGCGTCCAAACAGCCCTCCGAGATGTCGGGCGGGCAGCAGCAGCGTGTCGCCATCGCGCGCGCCATCGTGATGCGGCCGAAGGTCGTGCTGATGGACGAGCCGCTGAGCGCGCTGGATCGCCGCCTGCGCGAAGAGATCCAGATCGAGATCCGCGCCCTGCACCAGGCCATCGGCAGCACGTTCCTCTTCGTGACCCACGACCAGAGCGAGGCGCTGACCATGTCGGATCGCATCGCGGTGATGGAGCAGGGCAAGATCGTGCAGGTCGCTTCGCCGGAAGAGATCTACCGCCGCCCGCGCAACCGCTTCGTCGCGGGCTTCGTCGGTGAAAGCAACCTGATCGAGGCCGAGATCCTGCGCCGCGAAGGGGGGGCCCTGACGCTGCGGACCCGCACCGGCCACCAGTTCCGCGCGGAATCGCGGGATGAGGTCACGGGCCGCAATGTCACCGTGCTCGTGCGGCCAGAACGTCTGCGCCTGACCGACACCTCGGGACCGGGCACGATCCCCGCGCGGGTCGTCTCGGCGCTGTTTCTGGGCGAGGTTTTGCGGATCGAGATCGAACTGGACAGCGGCGAGCTGCTTCTGGTGCGATGCCCCGACCGCGCGGGCCATGCCCTGCCGGCAATCGGCAGCGTGCAGCATGTCAGCTGGGGCGCCGAAGACGGCTGGGTGATCGCATGACCGATCTTTCCGCCTCTGCCTTTCCGCGCCGCCCGGTCGCCGAGCGGGTGAAGGCGCGGCTGACCGACCCTGCCATGCTGCTGGTCCCGGCCCTGGCCTTCCTGGGCTTCATGTACCTGATGCCGCTTGTCGACCTGGTGCGGACCAGTGTCGAAGGCGCGCCCTGGTGGGCCGACCTTGCCCGGGTCTTCTCGACGCCGCTCTACCTCGACTCGCTCGTGCGCACGATGCGTATCGCCTTCACCGTGGCGCTGCTTTGCGCGATCTTCGGATTGCCCGCGGCGCTGCTGATCCAGCGGACCAAGGGGATCACCCAGGTTCTCGTCGCGACGGCGATCATCCTGCCGTATTTCATCGCCATCCTGATCCGCACATACGCCTGGATGGTGCTGCTGGGACGGAACGGCCCGATCAACAAGTTCGCGGTCTGGATCGGCGCCTTCGACGAGCCGCTGGGACTGCTGTTCAACCGGGGCAGCGTTCTCCTGGGGATGTCGGCGGTGCTTCTGCCGATCATGGTGCTGAGCATCTATTCCAGCCTGTCGCGCCTCGACCCTGCGCTGCTGCGTGCGGCGCTGGCGAACGGGGCGGGACCATTGGCCGCCTTCTGGCGCGTGCTTCTGCCGCTGACCCTGCCCGGGATCGGGGCGGGCTTCCTGCTGGTCTTTGTCCAGGCGCTGGGATTCTTCATCACGCCGACCCTGCTGGGTGGGCCCGGCGACATGATGTTCGCCATGCACATCACGCAGCAGGCAGACACGATCACCGGCGAAGGTTTCCTGCAGGCACTGGCCGTGGTGCTTCTGGTCATCACGCTGATCACGGTGGCCGTCGCGGGCCGGTTCCTTGGCTTCGAGTTCATCTGGGGCGGCAACCGTCAGCCCGCGCCGAAGCTCAAGCACATCCGCACCCCCGGGAAACGCCCCCGAGGTCTGCGGGCAACCGCCGCCGACCGCATCGGCTGGCCGGTCCTGCGCCTGATGGGGCATCTGAATGCGCGCTGGGGAGCCTGGACGGTCCGGATCGTCGGCGGCCTGATCGTGGCGACGCTGGTCCTGCCGATTGTCGTGGTCATGATCATCTCGTTCAGCAAGGCCAGCTACCTGACCTTCCCGCCACCCGACTATTCGCTGCGCTGGTACGAGAAGTTCTTCTCCGACCGCAACTGGATGTCGGCCTTCTGGAACTCCCTCGGGATCGCGGTGATCTCGGCCGGGATCTCGGTCACGCTGGGCGCGGCCGCGGCCATGGGGATCGTCCGCAGCACGATCCGGCACAAGTCGACCCTGATGCTGCTGCTTGTCAGCCCGATGATCGTGCCGCCCGTGGTGCTGGGCCTGTCGCTCTACAGCCTGTTCCTGAAGTTCGACATGGTGGGCACCTACTGGGGCCTTGCCGCCGCACACTCGATCAACGGCATTCCCATCGTGGTGGTGATCGTCGCGGCCTCGCTGCAGGGTGTCGACCGCCAGCTCGAACAGAGCGCCGCGGTGCATGGCGCCTCTCCCCTGACGGTGTTCCGCACCGTGACGCTCCCGGCCATCGCGCCGGGGATCGGGGCCGCGGTGTTCTTTGCCTTCCTGCATTCCTTCGACGAGCTGGTCCTGACGCTGTTCCTGTCCAGCCCGCGGATGAAGACCCTGCCGCTGATGCTCTGGGGGGACATCAACTACCAGCTCAACCCGGTCCTCGCCGTGGTCTCGACCCTCGAGGTCCTGCTGGTGGTCGGCGGCATCATCCTGGCGCGCCCGGTTCTGACCCGGGCCCGCTGAAGACCGACAACGACAAGACCACAACGATCAATGAAGGAGGAGAAGACATGACTGGTAACAACTGGAGACGGACGGGCGCCTCGGCGCTGGCGATCACGGCCCTGCTGGGGGTCTCTGTCCAGACCGCCACGGCGGACGAGGTGATCATGCAGGACCCCGGCGGCAGCTACGGCGACGCCCTGCGCTCGGTGATGTACGACAGCTTCGAGGACGAGACCGGCATCGACGTGATCACCGTCCAGGAAGCCCGCTCCGGCCCGCGGATCAAGGCGCAGGTCGAAGCCGGAAAGGCCGAGTGGGACTTGACCTTCATCTTCGACCAGGAGACCAAGCTGCTGGGCGACTGCTGCCTTGCCGACATCGACTATGACGCGCTCTCCGACGAGGCGAAGGAAACGCTGGCGACGATGCCTGACAACCTCAAGCGCCCCAAGGGCGTGGCCCTGCAGGTCATCGGTGTCGGGCTGGTCTACAACACCGACGTCTACAGCGGCGACAACGTGCCCGACAGCTGGGCGGACTTCTGGGATGTCGAAGCCTTCCCGGGCAAGCGCTGCATGCCTGCATGGCCGCGTTTCAACATGGAAGCGGCGCTGATGGCCGATGGCGTGGCGAAGGAAGACCTCTATCCGCTCGACATGGACAGGGCGCTCGCCAAGCTGGAGGAAATCAAGCCGCATGTGACGAAGTGGTGGACCACCTCGGCGCAGTCGCCGCAGCTTCTGCTGGATGGCGAGGCGGACATGTGCATGGCCTACACCGGCTCGACCTCGATCCTCGCGCTCGAAGGCGCGCCGATCGAAGTGGAGTGGAACGAGGGTTTCGTGTACTACGACTTCTTCTCGATCCCGAAGGGCGCTCCGAACTACGAGAATGCGCTGAAGCTGCTGTCCTGGCGGCTTGATGCGGAACGTGCGGCGGAACTGACCTCGACTTACCCGGTCGCGCTGCCCTCTTCGCTGGTCTACGAAAAGGCCGACCCGGAGATCAGCCGCTACTGGGCCAACCGTCCCGAGAACATGGAGAAGGCCATCGAGTGGAGCCCGGAATACTGGGGCGCCGCCTCGGGTCACGGCGACATGACCAACGAGGAATACGGCCAGGAACAGCTGAACGCGCTGCTTGCGCAGTAGGCAAAGGCCACGGCAATAGGGCGGCCGCGGGTGAAACTGCGGCCGTTGCCTTGCAAGGCCGCCTGCTGGCATGGTGCTGCGGACCGGACACCTGCCCGACAGGGACCGGCCAGAAGACGAAGTGGGGGACATGGACAAGGCATTCATCAAGGGGCTTCGGCTGATCGAGGCACTGGCCTACAGCGACGGACCGCGCGGCGTGACGGAACTGGCTGCAGAGCTCGAGCTGACCAAGAGCAACGTCCACAGGCTCCTGACCACGCTGTCCATGCACGGCTACGTGCGGCAGGACCCCAGGCATTCCGGTTACGAGCTGACGACCAAGATCTGGGAGCTCGGCAGCCAGGTGATCCGTCGCATCGACCTGACCAGTGTCGCACGTCCCGCCATGGAACGGCTGGCCGCGCTGACCGGCGAGACGGTGCACCTGTCGACCCTGGACGAGACCGATGTCGTCTACCTCGACAAGATCGAAAGCAGCCATCACATCCGGGCGCACACCCACGTCGGGCAAAGGGCGCCCGCCTACACGATGGCCACCGGCAAGGCGATGCTGGCCCAGATGCCGGACTCCTACCTTGAACGCTTCCGCTACAAGCTGGAGGCGTTCACCCCGACCACCATCACCACGATGGACGCGCTGTACCGCTCCGTCGACGAGGTGAGGCGCGCCGGATTTGCGCAGGTCCCGCACGGAGAATGGCGCGAGGGCATCGCGGCCTGCGCCTGCGCCGTTCTCGGCCCGCAGGGCGATCTTGCGGGCGCGGTCGGCGTGTCCGGCCCGGATCTGCGCATGACCCAGGAGAAGCTTGACGCCTTCGCCCCCCATGTCGTGGAGGCCGCCCGCAAGATTTCGGCGGCATTGGGCTACATCGAACCGGACCGGTCGACGAGTTGACCAAGGTCGGCTGGCGGGCCTGGCTATTGGCAAACCGCATTGCCGAGCGCCGGCGCCCTGCTAGACAACCCCTTCGGTCTTTCTTCGGCATGGCGCGTATTTCGACACGCCATGCCTCCACCGCCGTCACATGCGCAGACCGCCAGCGGCTGTCCGCAACCGGCTCAGGAGAGCCAGTCCAGATAGGACTGCGTGCCGCCGTTGCGCGTGTCCGAATGTGCGGCGCGCGCATCGATTGCCGACGCCTCTTCCGGGGCCGAAAGGACGCGGGGCAGCGCATCGCGCACCAGCTCGGCCTGGCCCGGCGTGAGGTTGCAGGGATCGAGGTCGAAGTAACCTTTCTCGACCTCGTGCCCCCGAACCACGATGGGCGGATCGAGCCGGCCGAAGGCCACCGCGAACTGTGCGGCCGAGGCGCCCGCCTTTGCAGGATCGACGAAAACCCGCAGCCGTTCGAGCGGGTTGTCGGTGGGATCCGGCAGGGGCAGGGCTGTGATGCCGGGCAGGGCGCAGGCCGCCTGCCACATCTCCAGCGCCCGGGTCTCCTCGGCCCGGACGGCGGCATGGTCGCGCTCCAGCCATTGCTCCATCGCGGCGATGGCGCCGGCGATGCTCTCCTTGCCGATCTTCATCCCGCGCCCGATCCCGATGTTCTGCAGGTAGGCCGCGCGCACCAGATCCCGCCGCCCGGCGACGATGCCCGAGGTCGGACCGCCGAGGAACTTGTGCCCGGAGTAGATCGCGATGTCCGCGCCCTTGGCCAGCATCCCGGTCAGGTCGTATTCGGAGGCCGCATCGACGATCACCGGCACGCCCTTTGCGTGGCAGATCTCCACGAAGCGGTCGAGCGGCATCATCCCGTAATCGACCACGTGATGCGAGACAACGTAGAGCGCGGCACAGGCGCCTTCGAGCGCCGCTTCGAGCTGGTAATCGCGGGTCAGGGTCGATTGACCGACGATATGCAGCTTGCCGCCAGCCAGTGCCACGGCCTGCGCCACCGGCGCACCGTATTCGCACAGATGCCCCATCTGCACCGCCACGCCATTGTCCGGGCCCGGCTCCAGCGGCAGCGCCTCGACTTTCGCAGGGTCGAGCCCGGTCAGGCACCCGGCGATGGCAAGAGTGATCCCCGCGCTGGCGGAGGCCGTCAGGAAACCCGCCTCGGCGCCGGTCAGCCGTGCGATCACCTCGGACGCCCGCGCCTGCAGTTCATGCATCTTGACGAAGCGCGGCATGACCGCCGCCGTAGCCTCGGCCACCCTCTTGCTCGTCACCGAACCGCCAAGCGAGGTCATCGTCCCCGAGACATTGACCACGCGGCCCAGCCCGTTGGCATCGTGCCAGCTCCAGTCCACCCCGTATTCTTCGTTCTTCCGCATGGGACACCCTTTCAGCTTGCGCAGTATTCCATAGTTATGATTTATGATCCCCAATCATGGAGATCCGTATGAGCGACACGCCCGAACCCCGCCGCACACGCACCAGCGGCCTCGACCGCGCGCTGCAGATCCTCGACATCCTGACCGAGCGGCACGGGCCGATGACGGGCTACGAACTGGCGAAGGCCAGCGGCGCGCCGCCCTCGACGGTCTACAAGATCGTGGACGAACTGATCGAGCGGGCGATGCTGACGCGCACCTCGGACGATCGCGTCTGGCTCGGACCGCGGCTGATGCGTTACGGGCTGACCTACCGCGCCCGGATGAACGCGTTTGGCGAGGCGGAACGCGCGATGTTCGCGCTGAACGAACGCGTCCGCGAGATGGTCCAGATATGCGCCCGCGACGAGGGCATGATGCAGGTCGTTGCCATGGCCGAAGGCTCCGCCGGACCTTTCCGCGTCACCTCCGACGTCGGCACCCGGGTTCCGCTGAACTGGACGGCCTCCGGACGGCTCCTGATCGGGCACCTGCCCGACGCCAAGCGGCTCGAGGTATTCCGTGCCTGCGCGCGGCCGTCGTCCACCGGGCTTGCCGAAACCGACCCGCAGCGCCTGTCGGAGATCAGCCGCAAGGACTTCCTCGACGGACTCTCGGTGCAGATCGACACGTCGGAAGACCAGGTCGCCTGCATCGCCGCGCCGATCCGGGACTTCGACGGCGAATGCCGGCTGACCCTCTCCGTGGTGATGCCCAAGCACCGGGTGGAAGAGAAGTTCGAGATGGTGGCCCGCGAGGTGCGGGCGGCGGCCCGGGACGTCGAAAAGGCGCTTGGCCTGCGTCACGGCTGACCCTGCTCGGGGGCCAGTTCGAAGATCGCCTCAACCTCGACCGTGATGCGGTTGGGCAGAGATCCCACGCCGAAAGCGGAACGCGAATGCACGCCCGAAGCGCCGAAAACCTCGCCAAGCAGGTCTGATGCGCCGTCGATCACGAAGGGATGGCGTTCGAAATCCGGATCGGCATTCACCATGCCGAGCAGTTTCACCACACCCTTGACCCGGTCGAGCGATCCCAGGTGGTCGCGCAACGCGGCGAGAATGTTGATGGCGACGAGGCGGGCATGGGTCCGCGCCTCCTCAGCCGTGACTTCGGAGCCGACCTTGCCGCGCCGGAGCGTCCCGTCCGCCTCCACCGGGCCCTGGCCCGATACATAGATGAGCCCCGCCGCCACGCGCACATTGGTGAAGGCGCCGATGGGCGTAGGTGCACGCGAAGGCAGGCCGAGGTTCAGGCTGTGCAGACGCGCTTCCGGTGTCTCCGCGCCCGGGGTTTCAGAGAGGGTGGCGGGTTCACTGGACATGTCGTACCTCGGGAATCTTGCAATAGGTCAGGTGATCTGGGGCGAGCGCATGGGCCTCGGGCGTTCCGCGCGCGCAGCTCTCTTCGGCAAAGGCACAGCGCGTGCGGAAGACGCAGCCAGAGGGCGGCGAGAGCGGGCTCGGGATATCGCCCTGCAGTGCCACGCGGTCGCGCGGCGCGCGCGGATCGGGCAGCGGAATCGCGGAATTGAGCGCGCGGGTATAGGGATGGCCGGAGGCGCGGTGCACGTCGGTTACCGGACCCACCTCCATCAGCCGCCCGAGATACATCACCGCCACCTGGTCGCAGAGGTAATTCACCACGGACAGGTCGTGGGCGATGAACAGCATGGTCAGGTTGCGCTTTTCCCGCAGGTCGAGCAGCAGGTTCAGCACCTGCGCCTGGATCGAGACGTCGAGCGCAGAGACGCTTTCGTCGGCCACGATGAACTCCGGTTCGAGCGCGAGCGTGCGGGCAAGGCCGATGCGCTGGCGCTGACCGCCTGAGAAGGCATGAGGATAGCGGTCCATGTGGTCGGCCGACAGGCCAACCTCCTCCAGCAGGGCGGCTACACGGTCGCGCCGTTCGCGCCGCGTGCCGATATCGAAGGCCTTCAGCCCTTCGGCAACGAGGTCGCCGACCTTGAGGCGTGGGTTGAGCGAGGACACCGGGTCCTGGAAGATGATCTGCATCCGGCGGCGCATCTCGCGCATCTCGCGCGGGGGCAGGGCGGTGATGTCCTGCCCGTCAAAGATCACCTGCCCGGAGGTCGGTTCCACAAGGCGCAGCAATGTCCGGCCCAGCGTGGTCTTGCCGGAACCGCTCTCGCCGACGAGGCCCATGATCGCGCCCTTCGGGATGTCCAGCGACACGTCCTCGACCGCGTGGACGGTGCCGGAGCCGGTCTGGAACCGCTTCGTGAGGTTGCGCAGGCTGACAAGCGGGTTCATGCGGCTTCTCCCGCGTGGTCTAAGATGCAGGCGGACCGGTGGCCGGGGGCCTTGGTCTCCAGCGGGACCGGAGACATGCAGGCGTCCTGGGCAAAGGCGCAGCGTGGCGCAAAGGCACAGCCGGGCGGGCGGGCGGAGAGCGGCGGCACCGAACCGGGGATCGGCACGAGACGGTCCTGAACCCTCGGGTCGGGGTGCGGGATCGAGTGCAGCAGCCCTTGCGTGTAAGGATGACGCGGCGCATCGAAGAGCGCATCCACGCCCGCCTGTTCGACCACCGTGCCCGAGTACATAACGGCTACCTCGTCCGCCATTTCCGCAACGACGCCCATGTCGTGGGTGATGAACAGGATCGTCATGTCCATGTCCTTCTGCAGGCGTCGCATCAGGTCGAGGATCTGCGCCTGGATCGTCACGTCGAGCGCGGTGGTCGGCTCATCCGCGATCAGCAGCGCCGGGTTGCAGATCATCGCCATGGCGATCATCACGCGCTGCCGCATCCCGCCCGAAAGCTCGTGCGCGTAGGAATCCACCCGCTGCGCCGCGCCGGGGATCTCCACGAGGTCCAGCATCTCGATGGTCCGCTTGCGGATCGCCTTGCTGTCGAGATCCTCGTGCAGAAGCAGCATCTCCCCCACCTGGTCGCCGACGGTGAACAGCGGGTTGAGCGAACTCATCGGCTCCTGGAAGATCATCGACATGCCGGGACCGCGCAGGGCCCGGCGCTCTGCCTGGCTGAGCCTGTTCAGGTCGTGGTTCACCCCGTCCCGCGTGGTGAACCGCATGTCGCCCGACACGACCCGGCCCGAGGGCGGCAGCAGACCCATCAGCGCCAGCGAGGTCACCGACTTCCCCGAACCGCTTTCGCCCACCAGCGCCAGCGTCTGCCCCCGCGCGAGGCTGAAGCTGACGTCGCGCAGGGCGGTCAGTTCGCGGCGCCCCTTGCCGAAGGCGACGGTGAGCCCGTCGACAGTCAGGATCGGTTCGGTCATGGGAGCCTGCGCGCCGCCTGCTGGAAATCGCAGCCCAGCACGGTGCCGCGCGGTTCGAAGACCTTGTCCATCACCATGGCATTGCCTTGGCTGTCCAGCACGTCGATGGCGCAGTCCTCGAGGTCGAAGACGGTGAAGTCCGCGCGCATCCCCGGGGTCAGCCCGTCCTTGCCCGACAGGCCCAGCACGGAGCGCGGCGCGTTGGTCGAGGCCTCGATCACGTCATCGAACGGAAGCCCCACGGCCAGCAGTTTCGAGAGCGTCGTCGCCATGTCGTAGACCGGGCTCGCCATCGAATGCTTGTGCAGGTCGGTCGAGATCGAGAAGGGCCGCAGGCCGTCGGCGATGGAATCGCGGGCGGTCTTGAAGTTGAACGACGCGCCGCCGTGGCCGATGTCCATGAGGATGCCGCGCGCCGCGAGGTCCTGCGCCATGCGGAACAGCGCTTCGGTGTCGCGGATCGACCCGGCGGGCTTGCCGTTGAAACAGTGGGTGACGATGTCGCCGGGCGAGAGGATCTCGAACACCTCGTCGATCAGCGGGGGCGGCTCGCCCACGTGCACCATGAGCGGCAGGTTGGTCATCTCGGCCACGCGCTTGGCGATCTTGGCGGGGGTGATGCCCCAGCTGCCCACGATGACGCCCGACGCGCGCACCTTGATACCGCAGATCACGTCGCGGTTGGCCTCGATCACCTCCAGCGTCCGGTCGATGTCGATCGACCGCCAGTCGATCAGTTCCGGCACGCGGTTGCAGGCGACAAGCCCGATGGAGCCGATGTTGAGGAAGGCCTTGATGGTCTCGGACTGCGGCTCGATCACGTATTCGCGCAGCCCGTGGAAGCTCGCCTCGCCCGCCGACCCTGCGTCGGCCATGGCGGTGACCCCGGTGGGGCGGCCTGCCTCCGACGCGCGGATGGAGATGTCCGTGCCACCGTGCCAGACGTGCACGTGCAGGTCGCACCAGCCCGGCGAGAGATACGCGCCGTTCAGGTCGAGCACCTCGGCGTCAGCAATGGCAGAAGCCGCCACGGTGCCGTCATCGGCGACATGGATCGCCTCCGGCACCCGGTCGAAACCGGTGGCCCGGAAGTTGGTCAGGGTGAGCGCCATAAGTCAGGTCTCCTTGGCAAGTCTGGGATCGAGCGCATCGCGCAGGCCGTCTCCGACGATCTGGAGCGACAGGACGGAAAGCGCGATGGCGATGCCCGGGAAGAGGATGAGGAAGAAGGCGTTGTCGATGAACTGCCGCCCTTCGTTGACCATGATGCCCCAGGTCGGCGTCTTGGGATCGACACCAACGCCGAGGAAGCTGAGGCCCGCCTCCGCCAGCATGGCATAGGCGAAGATGAAGGTGGCCTGCACGAGGATCGGCGAGAGGATGTTGCGCAGCACGTGGGTCAGCATGATCGCGGGCGTCCCGGTGCCAAGGGCGCGGGCCGCCTCCACGAAGGGCAGTTCGCGGATGACGAGGGTGGAGGCCCGCACGATACGGGCGATGCGCGGCGTGTAGACGACGGAGAGCGCGAGGATGACGTTGCCCATGGTGCCGCCGAAGATCGCCACGAGCGACAGCGCAAGCAGGATGTCGGGGAAGGCCATCATCGCGTCGATCAGCCGGGACAGCGCGGTGTCCAGCTTGCGGAAGAACCCGGCGACAAGCCCTAGGATCACGCCAAGCAGCGTGGACAGGACCGCGACACCGAGGCCGATCATGAGCGAGGTCTGGCCGGCGACAAGCAGCCGGCCCAGCAGATCGCGTCCGAAGGCATCGGCGCCAAGGACGTATCCGCCGGTTCCGGGCGCCGAGAGGCGGCTGCGCACGGACATGCCGCCGATCTCGGTGATCCCGAGCGTGGGCAAAAGGAAACAGGCGAGCACGATCAGGACGAACACCACCAGCGCACCCATGACGGAGGGACGCGCCGAGAGTTGCCGCATGAGCCCCGGGGGCGCTTCGGAGAGGGAACCGCTCATCAGTATTTCACCCGTTTGTCGACGACGAGGTAAAGAAGATCGGTGGCGAGGTTCACCAGCACATAAAGCGCCGCGACCACGATCAGCGTCCCCTGGATCACCGGGTAGTCGCGCCGCAGCACCGCGTTGACCACGAGATTGCCCATGCCCGGCAGGTTGAACACCCGCTCCGTCACCACGGCACCCGACACCAGCAGAGCAAAGGTCAGGCCGACCACGGTGATGATGGGGATGCCCGCATTCTTCAGCGCGTGACGCAGGACCACGCGGCGCTCGGTCATGCCCTTGGCGCGGGCGGTACGCACGTAATCCTCGCCCAGAATGTCCAGCATCGAGGCACGGGTGAACCGCAGGATCAGCGCGGAATTGGTGATGCCGAGCGTGATGGCCGGCAGGACCAGGTGGCCCATGCGGGTCGCGAAATCCGCCTCCGGTCCGCCATAGCCCGAGACCGGGAACCAGCCGAGGTCGGTCGCCAGGAACCGCTGGAACAGCAGGCCGGTCAGGAAGGACGGGACCGAGGCCGCAAGCATGGCAGACGTCACCGATATCTGGTCCCCGGCCGACCCGCGCCGGTAGGCGGCCCAGATGCCGATGGGTGCCGCGATGACCAGCGCCACCACGAGGGAGAAGAGCGCGAGGAAGATCGAAGGCTCCGCACGGTCCGCCAGCACCTGCACCACCGGCTGGTCGAAGAACAGCGAGGTGCCGAGGTCGCCCTGCATGGCGTTGGCGAGGAAGGTGAAGTATTGCACCGTGATCGGACGGTCGAGGCCAAGCCGGACGCGCAGGTCGTCGACTTCCTCGGGCGTGGCATCGGGGCCGAGCATGAGGCTTGCCGGATCGCCCGGGGCGAGACGGACGAGCACGAAGGCGATGGTGAGCACGAGAAAGATCACCACGATCATGCCTGCGAAGCGGTTGGCCAGATATCTGCGCATGTGTTCTTGTTCCGGCTGGAATGGCCGGCCCCGCAAGGGACCGGCCGATTGTCAGGTCACTCGGCCATCTTCGCGTTCCAGAAGGCCGGCCACGGCGAGGGCGCGACGCCTTCCAGACCCGCTGCCTTGCCCTGCAGCGCGTTGAAGTTGCCGACCTTGATCAGGCCCACGTCTTCCAGCACGATCTGCTGCAGCTCTGCAAAGACTGCCTTGCGCTTCTCCGGATCGCTTTCCGAAGTGAAGCGGTCGAGGATCGCGTTCTTGTCCGGGTTGTTCCAGCCCTCACGCGCTGTGGCGAAGAAGGAGGAGGTCAGCGCCGGTTCCGGCAGGAAGGGCGAGTGGGTGATGTAGATGTCCCACAGGTCCGGGTTGTCGCGGTTCTGCGCCAGCGTCGCCCAGTCCACCACGTCCATCTGGACGGTGAAGCCAGCCATCTCAAGCGCCATGCGGGCGACTTCGGCCATCTGGTAGTGGAACTCGTACTGGCGCGAGGTCAGGATGCGCAGCGGCGCACCGTCATAGCCCGCCTCTTCGAGGTAACCCTTGGCCTTCTCCTGGTCGTTCTGGTTGTACAGCTCGACACCGGCATCCGACCGCCACGCCCAGCCCTCTGGGTACATCGCGCCGTCGGTCTGGAAGAACTTTTCGTCGCCGAAGGCGGCAAACAGCATGTCGTCGAAGGGCAGGGCGGCCTGCACGGCCTTGCGGATCGTGAGGTCCGTCATCAGGCCTTTCTTGTGGTTGATCGCAAAGACCGGCCAGCCGAAGGGCTCCAGCAGCACCGGCTCCGCGCCTTCCGACTCCGCGATGCGGTCGTAGGCCTCGGTCGACAGCCCGTCGGCATAGGCAAACTGCCCGGAGAGCAGACCCTCGACGCGGGTGTTGCCATCCGGCACCGGGATGAAGCGGATCTCGTCCGGCGTCTGCGCGCGCTCGGCGGCCCCGGTCGGCTGGGTGTAGCCGTCAAAGCGGACGAGCTGGGTGTACTGGTCGGGCTGATGCGCCTCCAGCTTGTAGGGGCCGGTGCCGATCACGGTCTCGATCTCGGGCGCGATGATCTCTTCGGGGTAGATCGCGGCGGCAGAGTTCGAGAAGGCCAAGAGCGACATCAAGGGCGCATAGGGCGTCGAGAGCGTCAGGGTGATCTCGTTCGGCCCGGTCGCCTCGACGGAAGAGACCTTGTCGGCGATGCCCTTGCCCCGGCTCGCCACTTCGAGCCAGCGGTCGAGCGACGCCTTCACGTCGGCGCTGTCCATGGAAGACCCGTCATGGAAGGTCACGCCTTCGCGCAGCGGGATCACGTAGGTCAGGCCGTCCTCGCTGATCTCCGGCATGTCGGCGGCCAGCAGAGGCACGACCGACCATGTGTCGTCGAAGGTAAAGAGCGTTTCCACGAAGTGCTGCGTGACGATGCTGACGACGTCCTTCGTGGACACCATCGGATCGAATGTATCCGGCTCACCGATGATGGCCACATCGAGCGTCTCGGCGCTCAGCGGCGCGGCAAGAAGCGCCGTGGCAGCGGCGGTCAGGAAGAGTCTGGAACGGTGGATCATGACGTTTTTCCCTGGGTTGTTTGATTTGTTCTTGTCCCCTCATAAGGTCGGAATCAGTACACAGCAGTCAACTATACTCCATAACTGGAGATCATAGCGGGATTGGGCGAACCAGAAAACAGGTGCGGCCAACATCAGCCAAGGATGACCATCGAGGTTGTATGCCGCGGATGAAAGGCCTTGGTTTATTGATCGAACCACGTTGTTTTGCGCCACTGGCCCGCGCTCTTCGTGGCGCCCTGACGTCCCGGCTTCCCGGGCCCTGTCGGACGCGGCGATCTGCCGTTCATTCAGACCGACGGACAGCTTCTGACCCATCTCGAAAGCCGACTCTCGCCAACAACCTTCGCTGTTGAAGCCGCCCGACGACACCGTCCCATCCCGAAAAGCGCCGAAAGATCAGCACCGCCTCGACAGAGCGGGATTGCCCCGGACCAGGTGCCGCTGCAGGTCGCGTCAGGTGCAGTCGTGAGGGAAACGGCCCTCTCTCAGGGGAACCTCAATCCGGGCGCGCTTCAAAAATTCCGGCCCATCACAATACGTGTTTCAGGCGCTCTCGGCAGGCCGAACATCGCTGCGCCGCCGCAGGAACTCGATCAGCAACCTCAGCTCGCCACTTGGCTCGGCCTCCTGGGGCCAGACAAGGTAGTAAAAGCTCCCCGGATCTTCGAAGGCCGGACCCACCTGCACCAGCCGGCCGCACTGAAGCTCCCGGTCGGCGAGGAAATCCGGCAGGAGCGCCACGCCAAGGCCCGACGTCGCCGCGTTGGCAAGCGACAGGAACTGGTCGAACAGCGCGCCGCGCAGGTGGCCCGGCGCCACGTCCTGCTGCAGGAACCAGCTTTCCCAGGCGCCCGGCCGGCTCGACAGGTGCAGCAAGGGCATCCGGAGGAGATCGGCGGGGGTCACCGTATCGGGCAGGGCCGTGTCCGGGCGCGCGACCGGCACAAGGCGATTGCGCGCGAGCGGAAGAAATTCGACCCCCGGCCAGTCCGCGGTGCCGAAATGAATCGCCGCGTCGAATTTCTCCGCGGCGAAATCGAACGGGCTGTTCCGCGTGGTCCGGTTGATGTGCACCTCCGGGTGCGCTTGCAGGAACGCCCCCAGATGCGGATCGAGCCAATAGAGCCCGAAGGTCAGCGGGATCGCCAGGCTCAGGGCATTTCGGTCGCCCGCGGCACGCAGCTGCAAGCTGGCCTGCGCGAGGTCGGCCAGACAGTCCCGCACGGACCGTGCGTAGCTGCGCCCCGCCGAGGTCAGGCGCAGCCCCTTGCCTTCGCGGATCAGAAGTTTCACGCCCAGCTGATCCTCCAGGCTCTTCAGCTGACGGCTCACTGCCGAATGCGTCAGGTCGAGGTCCCGCGCCGCCGCGACAGCGGTCCCGAGGCGATCCACGGCCTCAAGCGCACGCAGGCTGCTGATCGTCGGAAGAAAGCGTCTCGGGATCGACATGTGACAAAAGCTCCAAGGTTCGTGCGCACAAATCACTTTTCGGACGCGCCTCCGTACGGCACTTTCTCATGAAATCCCATGGGAGACTTGCTCTGATGCAGACTGTTCCGACGTTCCGCCGCGCGCAGAGAACTCATTCGTTGGAGATTTCCGAAATCGTTCAGCTTTCGGACCGCGCCGCAAAGCTGAGCGCCTCGGGACAGAACACCGTCCTTTTGTGCAACAGCACGTCGGTGGTCCTGCCCTGCGACATGGACAACCGATTTCGCCTGACTGCCGTGAAACCGGCCGTCGATCAGAAACAGCCGCTGGCAAAGGGAACAGCCCAATGAGCACGGCAGGAATTCTTTGGGAACACACGAACGGCGAGGGCATCCCCGAGACCCGGCTATCGTCCGGCAAAGAGGCCGATCTCGTGGTGATCGGTGGCGGCTTCACCGGCTGCTCGGCCGCGCTTCAGGCCGCGCGGTCAGGTGCGTCGGTGATCGTGCTCGAAGCCGAAACGATTGCCCATGGCGGCTCCGGCCGCAACGTCGGTCTGGTGAATGCCGGGCTGTGGCTGCCGCCGGACGATGTCGTGGCAACGATGGGTGAGGCTGCGGGCACGCGGCTGATCGAAGAGTTGGGCCAAGGCCCCGCGACGGTCTTTTCCCTCGTGCAGGAATTCGCGATCGCCTGTGAAGCCGTTCAGAACGGCACCCTGCATCTGGCGCATGCACCCGGCGGTTTCCGCGACCTCGAGAACCGCTTTCGACAGGGCAACCGCTTCGGGGCGCCTCTGCAGCTCCTCGATCGGGACGAAACGATCCGGCGCACGGGCAGCACCGAATTTCACGGCGCGCTTCTGGATCCGAGGGCGGGCACGGTGCAGCCCCGGGCCTATTGCAACGGTCTGGCCCGGGCCGCCCTCGGACTGGGGGCGCAGATCTACCAGAACAGCCCGGTCACCCGGGTCGAACGCGCAGGGAAGTCCTGGCGGGTCCATGCCAATGGCGAGGTGGTCACCGCGCCGCGCCTGCTTCTTGCGACGAACGCCTACCACACGCTGGCCGAAGGCGCTTATGCGCCGGAATACGTCGTGGTGAACTACTGTCAATTCGCCACGGCACCGCTGACCGAAGCGCAGCGGGCAAAGGTCCTGCCCGGGCGCGAGGGATGCTGGGACACCGCACTGGTCATGTCGTCGATCCGCACGGACGAAAGCGGCCGGCTCATCGTTGGAGGCATGGGAAACACCGACGGCCCAGCCGCGCAGATCCATGCCCGATGGGCGCGCCGCAAGTTGCAACGCCTGTACCCCGATCTGGGCGACGTCCCATTCGAGCACCACTGGCGGGGCAAAATCGCGATGACCCGGGACCATATTCCGAAGGTCGTCGAGTTCGGCCCCGACGCCTACGCCGTCTTCGGCTACTCCGGACGGGGCATTTGCCCCGGCACCGTCATCGGCACGGCTGCGGCCAAGGCGCTTCTGGGGGAAGGTCCCGACGCACTGCCGTTGCCGGTTGTCCGCAAGTACGCCGAACGCTTCAAGAAGTTGATGGGCGCCTATTACGAATTCGGTGCGTCGCTGACCCATGCAACCCGGCCCGGCCTCATGGGGTGAGCCCATCGTGACGCTTGCATTCCTCCATCGGGTAGGTTTCGAGGTATGACGGGAACGGCGCCCGTGTTGCCAAGGCGCTTCCAGTCAGACGGAGCAGCGGACATGACCACCCTTTCTCGGCGGGAGCTTCCCGACATGCGCCTGTTGCAGACGTTCGAGAGCGCCGCGCGCCACGGCAACTTCACCCGCGCCGCAGACGAGCTCGCCCTGACGCAAAGCGCTGTCAGCCGTCAGGTCCGCGAACTGGAAGAGCAGATCGGCCATCCCCTGTTCGAGCGGGTCCGTGGCCGGGTCATCATGACACCGACCGGCGAGACGTTTCTTCGGGAGGTCACACAGCTTCTGCGCATGGCCGAGGTCACCATGCGTCACGCCAAGGCCGCCGACGCGGGCCACACGCTGCTGACCATCAACGCTCTGCCGACCTTTGCCCAGCGATGGCTTGCGCCGCGTCTGGCCGACTACATCGGCAAGGCCCCGAACACGAGCTTCGACATCACCACGAGAAAGGGCCTGTTCAACCTGGCCGCCGAGCAATGCGACCTCGCGATACACTTCGGCGACCCGAACTGGCCGGGGGCCCGGTGCATCTACCTGTGCAGCGAAATCGTCGTTCCGGTCGTGGGCGGCGCACTGCGGCAGACGCATGACTCCGCGCCCGAAGACCTGATCGAAGCGCCCAAACTGGTTCTGTCGGAACGCCCAAACCTCTGGTCGGACTGGTTCGGGCGCTGCGGGGTCGACGCGCCCCTTACGCGCATCGCTCATACCTTCGACCAGTTCACGCTCACCATTGAGGCGGCGAAGGCCGGTCTCGGGTATGCGCTTCTGCCCCGATACCTCATCGAGAAGGAGCTCGCCGACGGCGAGCTGAAGGTCGTTCTGGATGCGCCCCATGCAACGCAGAAAGCCTACCACATGGTGATCCCTGAAGGGCGCGAGGAAAAGGTAAAGCCGTTCTGCGACTGGCTTGTGGAACAGGTCCAGTTCCGCCCGCTGGCCCGAGGGTAGTGCCCAAACCGGCCAACGGGTCTTCGATGGTGCGCTTTGCACGCAAATCCAGCTCTGTGTGGGGCATCTCCGTTCTCGTTGTTTCCAGCAAGACAGCGGAGATGTCCCAACCCAAATTTGAATGCGCCGCTGAGGGGGCGCTGTTGCAACCAAGTTGAAATGTCTCTTGTTCCGCAAAGTAGAAATGTCCCACCTGGGCGCTGAGGGAAGCAAAGCCTGACAGGGCGGAGACCTCATGTATCGCAGCCCTGGCTGGCTTTGCGGGCCTCCTTGGAGCGGCGT
>NZ_JBRBWD010000001.1:0-10154 GCF_052825245.1 Sagittula sp. | reverse complement strand
GCGGGTATTGGCGACGTTGAAGGACAAAAAGCCGTAGGTGTTGGCCGGGTAGAGCGGCAGCTCTGTTCCGGTGTTGAGCGCCCCCAGAAACCCCACCAACTCCCCCGATGCAGCCGACAGCAGGCGCGGCTTGAGCTCGGTGAGGCCCGAGAGGAAGACGTTCACGGCCTCACCGAGGCGCTGCAGGCGTTTGCGGGTCTCCTCTCTCAGCCGGTCCGGCGCGCTGCGGCTGAGGAACGGCAGGAGGCTTTTCGGGGGTGGGCGGTGAATGACGGTGAGCGTCAGCGTCTTGTCGCGCAGCCCGCTGGTCTCGAGTTTGGCGTGCCAGCGCCGGTCGACCTCGCCCGCGAAGCTGTCCTCACGGATCGGGTCGAGATCAGGTTTGATGGCCTTGGAGACCTTGTGGACGTAATAGCTGAATTCCGGCCCAAGTTGCGCGACGATGCGGGCAAAAAGCGCCGTCACCTTGTCGAGATAGGCATCGTCGGTCGTGTAGCTGTTGATGCCCTCGAGCCGGATGCAGCGGAAGAGTTCGTTCACCCGTGTCCGCACGGTCTGGTCGTCGACGAGGCTCACATAGGGCAGCATATGCGCGAGGCGGGTCTCGCGCTCATACCAGTCTGGCGTCATTGTGCGGGCATCGAGCGCAGCATCACGGGCGTCATCACGGGGCATAGCTGTCCCCGCCATGGATGGACCTGTTGCGCGTGGGCGGTGTCTCCTGCAGGGCCGTCATCATCACGTCGATGAAACGCGGGTCCCAATCTGCGGCCTTCCACAGCACCGGATAGAGCAGGGCGGCGAAACCCAGCACCGCGATGTGCTGGACCCAGACGAACAAGAGCACAGAGCCGAAGAGCCAGACCATCGCGTACATGATGGGCAGGCCCAGAAGCTTCGGCGGGCGCACGAGGCCCAGAAAGAGGGGCGAGCGTTCAGCCACCGGCGAAGACCGCGGCAACAATGGTGGGAGCGGCGGCAACACCAGCGATGCCCACGAGGACCCAAAGCGCTTGGCGCAGGTCGATGATGTTGAAGAACCAGCTCAAGAAAACGCCGAGGACCGCGAGTGTGGCGATGACCACACCAAGAGGGCCGGTCAGCGCATCGACAATGCCCTGCAACAAGCTCTGGATCGGGGAGAGATCGATGCTCTGTGCAAGGGCGGGCTCGGCAATGAACAGGAATAGCGCCAGCGAGGCGACAAAGAGGTTTGAAATCTGTTTCACGAATTTGATCCTTCCAATCGGGCCACGACGGCCATGACACGGGCCACGTGGTTCTGGGTTTCTCGGTAAGGGGGAATGCCACCGTGTTGGCGCACGGCGTCGGGACCGGCGTTGTAGGCCGCCAGCGCCAGATGCGGATCGCCGAAGCGCTCCAGCATCATCGCGAGGTAGCGGGCAGAGCCGTCGAGGTTCTGTTGAGGGTCACGCGGGTCGACGCCCAGATCACGCGCCGTCGCTGGCATCAATTGACCAAGGCCAATGGCACCTGCACTTGAAATCGCATCCTGCCGGTAGGCGCTCTCAACCTCGATATTGGCTCGATAGAGAGCTAGCCAATCCGTCACGGAAAGCCCCGCGCGACGCAGGCCGGGATGGCCGGCATAGCGCAAGGCCGTGGTCTGAATCCCGGAGAGGACATCGGCGCGGGGCAGGGGAGTCGGGCGGGCAAGGGCCGCGACTTGGACGCCCTCTTGCTCGGCCTCTACCTCGCCGAAGATCGCGATCCCATCGGAGGCCGAACTCTGACCAATCCCTTCATTGTAGTTTCGAGCAAAGCTGCTCTGAGAGCGGGACGGGGTCAGGGAGCCGTCGCTCTCCATGACCAGGACCATTTGCGCTGAGGCAGGTGCTGCGACCAGCCAGAGACAGACGAGGTTAGCTGCCAGCGCCCTTGTCTGATGGGGCTTTGTCTGGCGGCGCAAATTTGTGCGTACGGCTTGTCCCCGCCTCAAGCGGCAGGTCGACATGCGCAAAACCAAGGCCAATGAAGAAAGACACCACGCCGGAGATCGTCTTGAACTCGCGGATCTTGATATCGTTGTAGGTCGTCCGCGTGCGGGCGGTGACGAGGAGCTTTTCCACCCCGTCATCAGAGACAACACGCATGATCCAGACCCCGTAATAGCTGGGGCCTTTCTTGTGTGCCGACTCTTGGCACAGGATTTCTGCGCTATAGCCGCTTTCCACGAGTTCGCGGAACCTGGCTTCCGTAACCACATTTGGTGCTTCGATGTCCCAGTTCATGGCCCGGCTCACGCTTTCTCCAATGGCGCGACCCCAGGCATTCCTACTTGAAGCCCAGAGTTACGATAGTATATTATCAACCGCAAGATGTAATATCGTGCTTTGGCTGTAGTTTGGTTACGCAAACACTAGTCACGGCCAGTGTCCGCGATCAAGGAGATAACAGGTTTGAGAAACCCAAGGTTGACATGCCTGCTCCCATTGCAAGCTATGGCCCTTCTGATCTGCGTTCCTGGGCCGGTTTTGGCGGAATCCTGCTTTGCGCCATCCCGTCCTTTCCTGCCAAGCGATTCGCAGGCCGCGCGGGACTATGCGGATATCATCCGCGGCGACTTCGAAGATTACATTCAGGATATCCAGAGCTACTTCCGTTGCCTCGACGGTGAACGGGCCCGCGCCTTCGAGGAAGCGCGCGAAGTCAGCGAGGAATATGGCCGGTTCCTGCAATTGGTAGGGGATTGATGGGCAACCTCGGGAGTATCAGACTTGCAGCCCATGGAAACCAGACGCCGATAACACCCTCATATATCTACTTTTTAGATAACAGATTTCATCCGCTAGCGACGTCACAAAAGGTATGTGACGCGTGGCAAAGACAATCAGAAGCAAGGGACAAGTGGCACTCTGTCAGGCGTTGGTCGACGCCCGTGTCAAAGCGGGCCTTGGTCAGAAAGACCTGGCAGACAGGCTCAGATGCCACCAGTCCCTTATTGCCCGCCTTGAGAGCGGCCAGCGCCGGGTCGACGTTGTCGAGCTGGTCGTCTTGGCGCGCGCCATCGGCTTTGACCCGTTCGAGGTTCTGGCGATCGTTGAAGCCGCCACGGAGCCCGACCACAGGATTTGAAGCCAATGAATTGTTGAGAACACGGGAACCCACTTTCCCGGTCTGATGATCATTTCCTCATCGAGGACCAGTTAGCCAACATCAAAGAAGCCCGGCGCGCGGTCGTAGTGAACGCTCTGCAACCCCACGCCGCAATTCGCAGCGCCGCAGTGCAGGAAGCCAGTAAACAGTGAACGAAGATAAGGGTGAGGGCGTCGCGATCGCCAATCTGATCGGGACCGATGGGTGCAGTGTTGTTGGTTGGGTTTATCGCTGGAGGACAGGCTCACATGCGGTGATGTGGGACGTCCAAGGGCCCCAGCCGGTATCGGAAACCCGGCCGGATATAAGTGACGAACAGAAGCAAGAAATCGACTTCGATGCGCTGACGAGGATCGGAAGAAGCGACGACGGGTGAACAGAGCGAACCCGCGGTGTTTGCCTAAACGCCAAACAGCATGTGGACCGCGAAGCGTATGCGGTGCGGTCGTGCAAGCCAAAGAAGCCGTCTTCCATGACAAATCTACGTAGCGGCAGGTCAGTAGTTCACCTGCTCGAACCCGTAGTTGCCGTCATAGTCACGCCAATCGACGAAGACGGATCGGTGATAAATGCCAGGGCAATGCTCGCCCCAACGTTCAAGTCCCACATGGGCCTCGGGCAGGGCAGTTATCGAAGATCGCTGCCATGAGAAATCGCCTTGGGTCCCGTAGGTGCCGAGGACCACGGTCGCGCTTCGGTTACAATCCCCATCGCGCCCGGACTCGTGCTGTCGTGCATACCGTACATCGAAGACGCGGATGGACCGCACGAAATTGAACTCTGGCCCGCTGATATCGATGTCCGCGCGGTCCTGAACGAGCCGCAGGGCGAGGTCGGTGGGAACGAGATTATCTACTGGCAAGGATTGAAGCGGTCGACGGCTGTCGGTTCGGTACAAGGCTTCAAAGATGCCGCCAGCGTTGTTTTGTAACCGATCGTTCTCGTAGGAGGCGCCCATGGGACAGCGCCAGATTTGCAGCGGTGGTTCGACCGGCCAAGGTGTAATCCGCCGGATAAATTCGGCGCGGGCTCGGGCGCAAGGGACGGAAGCAGGCCAGCCGCCAGACAGGCACAAGAGGATCGCGCAATCGATCGGGTATGTCTGCGCGCGAGCGGGTATTGGCAGCGAAGAACCTGTCACGGTCAAAGCGACTGCGACCGAGGGGAGGAGCTTCTTGAGTAAATGGCGCATGCTGTGGAGCCTCCGTGATAGGAGTTCAGCATACATACAATAATATACTATCGCAACGCTAAGTATAAAGTCGCATAATGAAGTTTATGTTAACCAACTGGCGCCCTGAGCCGCTAAAACATTACGATTTGATAATGCCCCGGCAAGGGCAGTGCCACCGTACCAAAGTTACTCCTTTGCGAAAGGAGCGACCATGTTCAGAACTTTCGGATTGCTCTTGGGTCTCGCAACTGCTGTAGTTCTTTTGTTTATGGTTTCGAACAGATGCTGTCTTCTGCGAAGGCATCTGATTGAAAGCTACTCTACCTTTCACTTGCCCAGGCGATTGCCGCCTTCATTTCCGCCGGGTCGAACTAACGGAGTTCTGCCGTGGTCAGCACGTCGGCGAACCTGGTTCCCCACTCCAACAAAGCCCCTTCGCCCACCACAGAGACGCGGCGGAAGTCATTCCTATGGGCTGTGTCGATTTTCAGATCTTCGAGCAGAGCGGACGGCCCATCGTAGCCTTCGAACCTCGTGAGATCGAGAACCAGGCCGGGCTTACTTGTCTCTTGCAGGCGCTCATGAAGCAGGGCGTGCATCCGTTTCAGGTCGCTTTCGCTGAGCTTGCCCTCGCAGGCGAGGCCAATCGTGTCGTCATGAGCTGTCAGTGTCTCGGTGAACATGGTTTTCCTCCTCTTTTTCCGGTTTGCCGTGACCGTAAAGGTCAGCGTTTTCGTGTGCGCGGTCTTCGTGCTCAAATTCCAGACTCGAATGACCGATGCTGAAATCGTCCTTCAGCCGGTCCTTGATCGCGGCCTTGATCTTTTCGATTTGACCCCAGCCGTCCGCTGTCAGCACGACGTGGCAGTCCAGAGCCGCCTCGTGCTCCTGCATCTGCCACAGATGCACGTGATGAACGTCCGCGACACCATCCACACCCCGCATCGCCTGAACGACGGTTTCATTATCGATGTCCGGTGGACTGCCGAGCATCAGCGTCCGAATCGGACCGCCGATCTCGGTAAATGCGAGGTAGAGGATGTAGAGAGCGATGCCGATGGTGATCGCCGGGTCGACCCACCGCATGTTGTAGAGGAGGATGAGCGAGCCGCCGATGATGACCGCCACGGAGGCCAAAGCGTCCGATAGGTTGTGCAGGAAGAGCGCACGGATGTTCACGCTGCCTTTCTGCATCGAATAGGTGAGCAGCGCCGTCAACGTGTCGACGACCAGTGCCACACCGCCCAGGATCACCACCGTCCAGCCCTGTACCTCTGGTGGGTCGATCATGCGCATACCACCCTCGTAGATCAGGTAGAAGCCGATCAGGATAAGTGTCGTGTAGTTGATGAGCGCTGCGACGATTTCTACCCGCCCATAGCCGAAGGTCATGCGCTTGTCCGCCGGGCGGCGAGCGATCTTACGCGCGAAGAAGGCGATCACCAGCGACGCCATGTCCGAGAAATTGTGGAGGGCATCCGCGATCAGCGCGAGGCTGCCGGAAAGGATCCCGCCGACGATCTGCGCGACCGTCAGGAGGCCGTTGGCCCAGATGGCGATGGAGACGCGACGATCACCGGATTGAGGATCGATGTGGGCGTGGCCGTGATCATGCGGCACGGTTCGTCTCCTCATGGCGGCGGTTCGGCCGATCGAATCCGGGGACCGGCGGCAAGATTCCGCGGCGGATGCGGCGAACCCTGGCATTCATCCAGTGACGGATGACGTGGCGATAGAGCAAGTCGCGCACAAATCCGAAGTTCTGGCGGTGATTGACCCATCCGTCGCCCAAGTCCACCTCTACCCAGGAGTGGAGGATTTCGGACGGCGCGAGGGGATAGACGAGTTCCGGAACGACGCCTCTCTGAAGCGCCTTGTGGATTGTGAACCCGTGCAGTCGGCAGCGAACTCCCACGCCACGCAGCAGGGCCATGAGGAGCGTGCCCTTGGTGTTGCACTGCCCGTGGCCATCTGCGAGGACCTCGGACGCCGGAATGTCGTCGGCGCGGTTGTAGCCGAAGGTAATCTCGTTCCTGACGAAATCGTAGATGGCCCCAATTCGGTCGTCGCTGGGAAGGTCTGCCCAGCCGCGCTCCTCGATCAGTTTTGCAATTGAGGTCGCGTCAAAATCCAGCAGCCGGGTTTTGGCCAAATGAGGGTCGGCGGGGTTCACGGGATACCTCCTCGAATCGTTCACGAGAATATGTAGTTGCTACAGTCACTGTAGCTTCAAGCCCCGATTTCAGGCCGAGTCCTTGGTTACCTGATCGTCATTGTGCACCGCCTTGTGGTGTTCACCATGCGCGTCTCTCAGGATTCCGACGCCACCCCAGGCCGCGATGCCGGCGACAATCACGCCCACGACAAGGTCCGGCCAATTCGTTCCGAGCCAGGCTACGAGCCCGCCTGCGACGACGATTCCGAGATTGGCCGCGAAGTCGTTCCAGCTGAACGTATTCGCCGCTCGGATGTTTACGTCTGGATCGCGAAGCCGTGCCAGCAGCCAGACGCAAAGTGCGTTGATGGCCGCCGCTACCAGCGCCATGACAATCATGATCGTGCCAAGAGGATCCGATCCGCCGACGTAGCGGCGCCACGCGTCATACAGGATTCCAAGGGCGAAGAGGATCAGCAGGCCGCCCGAAACGTTCGCCGCTCCGCGCTTCCACTTGGCGGAGCGGGACAGCGCGAAGAGGCTGATCGCGTAGACGAAACTGTCCGACAGATTGTCGAGGCCATTGGCGATAAGCGCGCTTGACTCGCCGAATGCGCCCGAGGCGAAGAAAGCGACTGCCAGCCCGATGTTGAGACCCAGCACGATCCAGAGTGTGCGTCTTTCCGTTGCGTTTCTCTGCTCCGCCATGCCGGGTATCCAAATTAGTGAATTGCCAATGAGTAACTAACACCGGGCTTTTTGCGTTCCGATCAAAGGTCGTCGAAATTGCTCAGGCGCCGATCTCTTCATGGTCGGTCAGGCATTCGGAATGGTCGCGCAGTACCTCGAGCACACGGCAATCAGAAGTCTGTCCGCCGCTGCACTCATGCACCATCCGCTTCAATTCCGTCCGCAGCGCCTCGAGCCGCGCCAATCGTTGCTCGACCTGTTTGAGTTGCCGACGGGCTATTGCATCCGCCTCAGCGCAGGACTTTCCCGGATGATCGCTGAGATCGAGGAGCTCACGGATCGCGTCCAACGAGAACCCCAGTTGCCGTGCGTGCCGGACGAATGACAAGCGGTCGAGTTCGGCGTCGCCATAGCGTCGTTGGCCCCCCTCGGTCCTGCCGGGCTCAGGCATAAGTCCGATCTGCTCGTAATACCGGATGGTCTGCACCTTTGTTCCGGTCTTCTTCGCCAGCGTCCCAATCGTCAGCATTTCCGCTCCCCACATTACCTACAGTGGGTGTAGCTTTATGCGGTGCGCATCACAAGCTTCACCCGAGTTTCACAGATCGGTGATTGTTGGCCGATCGATGACAATCACGCTTGAACCTACAGTAGCTAGAGGATGTAAACGCACACAAAATATAGAATCAGGTTCGGGCGGAGCGGCGTGAGGCTTTCAGGTCTTCAGAAGGTATTGTGGGTGTTGGCGGGCGCGGCGGCGTTCGTTTTCATCTGGCTGTTGCTATGGTCCGACTACCGTGCCGATCTTGCCCGCACCGAGAGTGAACCACCGTTTCTTGCTGATTTCGAACTGACCGATCATCGCGGCATGGTCCAAACGGACGAAGATTTCGCAGGGCGCTGGATGCTGGTCTTCTTTGGCTTCACCAATTGCCCCGACGTCTGTCCGACAACACTGTCCGAAGTCGCGGCCGTGATGGAGGGCCTGGGCGATGAGGCAGCAATGGTTCAGCCGATTTTCATAACGATTGATCCGGAGCGGGATACGCCGACTGCACTTGCCGAGTATGTGCCCCTGTTCGACGCAGGGATCATCGGGCTGACCGGTACACCGGAGCAGATCGCCGCGACATCCGAAACCTTTCCGATATTCTTTGAGCGGATCGAGCAGGCGACTGCGCCGGGCGGATACACGATGGGTCACACGTCGCATCTTTTCCTTTTCGACACGCAAGCAGGCTTCGCGGACTCCTGGCCCTACGGCACGCCCGCCGAAGAGATCCTCGCCGATCTGAGACAGAGGATCTGATCGTCATGACCCGACTTTCCGGAGAGACGGCCCTTGGCCTGGCCTGGATCATCGCGCTCACCGCGTCGCTTGCCGTGCTCTTCATCGGCGAGGTTCTGGGGCAGACACCTTGCGTGCTCTGCTGGTTCCAGCGTGCCTTCATGTTCCCCTTGGCCATCATCCTCGGGCTTGGGCTGTGGTGGCAGGATCGGCGCGTGGGTCGCTACGGGATCGCGCTGGCTTTGGGCGGTGCCGCCGTCGCGCTTTGGCACTTGGGCCTCTATGTCGGCGTTATCCCCGAGCGTATCCAGCCCTGCACGGCGACCGGCCCATCCTGTACCGACGACAATCAACTGGTCTTCGGCATTCCGATTCCTTTGATGGCGCTCGTCGCCTTCGCGATGATCGGTCTGCTGTCGGCTCTCTCACTGAAGGAAACACAAAAATGAAACGACGCGGCCTCATCCTGTCCGTTCTCGCGCTCGGGGTCGCCGGTTTCGGCGGTGCCGCCTGGTATGCCACCCGCCCCGACCCGATTGCCGCGTCCGATCCCATCGACCCTGAAATGGCCGACGCGCTGATCCGACCCTATTCCCCGATCCTCGGGCCCGAGGATGCGCCCGTAACCATCGTTGAATTCTTCGACCCGGCCTGCGAGGCATGCCGCGCTTTCTATCCGGTCGTCGAGGATATCATGGCGGAGCACGGAGACGCGGTGCGCGTTGTAATCCGCTATACGCCTTTTCACGGCGAGGCGTCGGTAGAAGCGATCCGTGTGCTCGAGGCGGCGCGCATGCAGGACGTGTTTGAACCTGTGCTCGAGGCAGTCTTGCGAGAGCAGCCCAGATGGGCGTCTCACGGGACCCCGGCACCCGGATTGATCCTTGAGATTGCAGCAAGCGGAGGTCTGGATGTCGAAGCTGCCCGGACACAGATGCTGGCCCCCGGTGTTGTGGCGGTGCTCAACCAGGACCGCGCCGATGTCGAGACAGTCGGGGTCCGCCAAACGCCCACGTTCTTCGTGAACGGCAAGCCTCTCGATCCGTTCGGTGAGGCCGAATTGCAGAGGCTGGTGGCAGTGGAAGTTGCGGCAAGCCAAAGCTGATTTGCGGAGGCAGGAGAAACGAGTGGTGAAGAAGTTGAGATATACCAATGCATTGGCCGTGCTTTTCACGGTTGCAGGGCTGTCGGCCCCCGCACTGGCCGGTTCGGAGGATGTCGTGGTCGAGAATGCGTGGTCCCGCGCCTCGATCGGCGTCAATAGGCCAGGTGCCGCCTATATGACCGTGCGCAACACGGGTGAAGACGCCGTTACGCTGACCGGACTTGCGACACCGCTGGCAATGATGCCCGAGATCCATGAGTCGAAAACCAACTCCGATGGCGTCAGTTCCATGGCGCCTGCAGGCGAGATCACGATTGAGCCCGGCCAAAGCGTGGCATTGGAGCCGGGCGGGTTGCACGCCATGCTCATGAAGCTGCAAGAGCCGATGACCGAAGGCGAGAATTTCCCGCTGACACTGACCTTCTCGGATGGCGGCAAGGTGACGGTCGAGGTCCCAATCCTCGGAATCGCCGCGCGTGGACCGGAGGGCTGATGCAACGTCGGCAGCTCCTTCTATACGGCGCAGCCGGTGCCGGCGTTCTTGGCCTGACGCTCTTCGTGGGCTGGTGGCGGGTGGACGGGCCCGGTGCGCCTGAACCAAAAGGGCAGCGGCCCCTGCCCCTAT